>JAFTEV010000002.1 GCA_017453465.1 Bacteroidaceae bacterium
TCTTGGGCTACTTTACCAACAGGTCTACCAATGCCTCTGCTGAATCACTCAACTCAAAGATCAAAGGATTCAGGGCACAACTCAGAGGAATACAGGATCTGCCATTCTTTATGTATCGTTTACGGGTATTATTTGGGTAGGTGGTGAGTCAGTTCATCCACGGACTATTGCAACTGAGCCGCTATAGCTGCTTTCTCTCTGTGTAACACTGTATCTGCACAATTTTCAAATTCTCGTGCTTCTGGCTCTTCCAGTCTTGACGGAAATGGTCCCAAAGTAGGTTACAAAGGGTTTGTAGATTTAGGCTACACTGTGGGATTGGGTGAAACCAAAATGGGGCGCTTTGCTTTGTCAACCACGCATGGTTATCAAATCAACCCTTATGTTTTTGCAGGTGTCGGAGCTGGTGTAAATTGCTATAGAAAATCAGGAAAGACCTCATGGGGTGTTCCTATCTTTGCAGATGTACGTGGCAACCTTCTCAACAACAGTATCAGTCCTTTCCTTGATCTCAAAATTGGTTATTCCGTTGCAGACATAAGCGGCTTTTATTTTTCACCATCCATTGGTTGCCGATTTGCAATCTCACAAAAAGCTGCTTTCACCCTTAGCATTGGTTATGAGATGCAAAAAGGAAAAGCTCTTAATTTCATAAATGATGTCATAAACAAGTCTAACTATTGGGGTGATTACACAAGCTATTTGGGTGATTACACAAGCTATTTGGGTGATTACACAAGCTATTTGGGTGATTACACGAAAGAAGTAAAAAACGCCAAAATCAACTATGGCGGACTTGTATTAAGAGCAGGTATAGAATTTTAGTTGTAAAAAGTAAAGGCTTTACAGCAAACAATGTTATTCAGTATTTGCGCTATTATTTTAGCAGCATTTAAATCAACAAAATGATTATGAAGAAGATTATTCTTACAACTCTCGTAGCAGTAGCTTCACTCAGTGCAAGCGCACAATTCTATGTAGGTGGTGCCATTGGTTTCCAAACATCAAAGAGTGGAGAAAAGGATGCTAAGGCTCAGAATGTATTCACACTTTCACCAGAAATTGGTTATGACATCAATGAAAAGTGGACAGTTGGTGCAGACCTCAATTTTCAGTTTGCAAACCAAAAGAAAGGTGAAAACCTTGGCTTTGAAGTTTACGGACGTTACAACTATCTCAAGACAGGAATCGCCACACTCTTTGTAGAACTTGGTGTCGGTTATTCATCAAACAAGTTTGAATTTGATGGTGATGAAATTAAAGCTAATGTTAATGAAAAGGCAATTGACAATGCTATAGCAAACACTGATGCTGCTGTTGATGCAGCTATGGCAGCTGCTGAAGCAGGAGATGTGGATGCAGCTATGGCAGCTGCAGAAAATCTTGCAAAGGAGGCAGAAAATCTTGCAAAAGATGCAGAAAAGCCTTCATCTGAAAAGACTTTCTCTATTGCCTTCCGTCCTGGCATTAAAATTGCCCTTTCCGAAAAGGTTTCTCTTGTTGCCAAGACTGGCCTCATTGGTTATCAGAAGACTAAAGATGGCCCAAGCAAATTCAACATTGGTGTCAACAACGATGCCATTAAGCTGGGTGTTTACTACAGCTTCTAAAGAAACAATACCATATCGTGGCACGCTGGCCATGATATACATTCAATAATCTAAAATAGTTTTTTCGATTGGGTTTGCTGGGAAGTAAGCCCAATTTTTTTGTGCAGGAATGACCATGAATGGGCCATGCATTTGTCATAAATTATTTTTGGGACGGGATTTGTGTGTTGGAGATGGCCAATAGCATTGCAAATGGGGTGGTATAGGATTCTTTTTTGGTGATTGTAGGCAGAAATTTCTTTGTCGTCAGCAAAACAAATCGTCCAGGGTGAGTTCTCGTTGTATGCATTCTGAATGCTCATTCCTGTCAATTCCCTTGGTCGTTATCATGGTCACAATGACATTCTTGTCTGTGTTTGTTGTCTCGATGAATGTCGAGACCTTGCGTTCAATGTCATCTTCGTCCTTGGCAGTCATAGCGTATGGTCTGTTCCAGAACTTCATTTCACAGATATTGATAGTCCTGTCTGCACGGTCAATGAGCATATCTATCTGTGCAAAACGCTGTTCTCCTTTGCCAAACCACGAAAAGACATTGGCTGTTATGCCAGATATTCCCAGTGCCTTCTTGATTTGACTCACGTGGTTCAAACACAATATCTCGAAAGACAGTCCACTCCATGTGCTGTAAACATGGGAGTTTTGGTTGCTTGACCAATAATTGGCATCGTGGGCATCTGCTTTTTTCATGACCTGAAAGTAGAACAGGGTGAAGGAATCGACAAGCTGGTAAAGCGTATCAGTGCTTTTTCTTTCCATGGAATTTTGTCTCGTCTGGTTTCCATTTGTCGTAATGAACGGTTCATAACTGCGGATAAACCCACAACTCTCCAACTCTTCAAGCATCATGGAGAACTTGCCGTTATCGGAGAGTTTTGTCTTTTCAAGCACTTCCTGGCGGGTCAGTCCTTTTCCCTTGGCTGCCAATGCTGTAACAATCTTTATGTGGTTAGCAGCATTCTTATACAGCGAGTTGTACAAACTTTGGAACTCGTCATGCAGTTCGCCATCCTCAGCAAAAACAAGCTTGTCAATGTTCTGTGCTACTCCTTCGCCCTTGTTCATTTTTGACAAATAGAAAGGCACACCACCAAGTACCATATAGCACTCGGCAATCTGCTTTGTTGACAGACGGAATCCACGTGCATCAAAATACATCTGGCACTCTCTCAGCGTAAAGGGCTTCAGCGGAATCTTGTGGGTTACACGGTTGTGAAGACCACCCCTATTTTTAATCAGGTTGTTGATAATCCATGACGTTGCACTGCCACATACAATCAGTTTGATGTCATCGCGCCATGATGCCCACGAATTCCAAAAATGTTCCAAGCCGCTGATAAAATTGGAGCGGGGAGTGTCCATCCATGGCATTTCGTCTATAAAGACAATCTTTTTACCCTCTGGCAGGGATTCCAAATAACGCTCAAGTGCCATGAATGCATCAAGCCATGTCTTAGCAAGAGGCACTTTGGAATCGCTTTTCCTGATGCCCTGCATGAAGTTCTTCAACTGAATACGCATCGAAACCTTGTTCATGCCAGCTACGTAAAAAGCATAGTCATTGCCGATGACTTTCTGTATGAGGAACGTCTTGCCCACACGCCTACGTCCATACACAGCAATGAATTCAGACTGCTCAGAGTTGAGGTATTCCTTCAACTGCTGTTGCTCTTTCTCGCGTCCAATGAAAAGCTTATCCATACTATCTTGATTATTTGTTTGTTACTTATGCCGCAAAGGTACTTCTTTTTCTTCAAACAGCCAAGAATAATCCATGAAAACGGTCGCAGATAGACCATTTTCTCTATATTAGCGACCCGTTTCATGCATTTTTCTGCAATAATCTGCCCGCTTTTGTGGAATTATGTCTTTGCTTCATGTAATAATGACATTTAAGCGTGTATGGACACGGAATAATTGCTCATCGGAATCTTTTTTAATGATTGTAGGCAGAAAAGTTGAAAAGTGTGGCAAAGAAAGTTGACGCAACGGCGTTGTTTGTAAAAACATCGGCGTTGTTTTCAGAAACAACGTACATTGTTTGTAAAAACAACGCCGTTGCGTGAACTTTCATTGCAGACACGAGCAAAAATGTAGCAGTGACAGGGCGGTTTTAATCTATGTTTTTGCAAAGAAATTTGTACAATCGGAAAGAAACAGCTAACTTTGCGGGCAAAAGGAAAACTTAATCATTGGAACACAATTATTGAACGATAATATGGATTTATTTCTTGACACAGTCTTCTTCATTGTGGGGTTGGCCCTGATTGTGAAGGGGGCTGACTGGCTGACGGACGGGGCTGCGAGTGTGGCGCACAGGCTGGGCATCCCTACACTGGTGGTGGGCCTGACCATTGTGGCCATCGGGACTTCGGCCCCGGAGTTTGTGGTGAGCATGATGGGTGCACTGAAGGGTTCGCCCGACATTGCGATTGGCAATGTGGTGGGAAGCAATATCTTCAACATCTTTGGCATCATCGGGTGTACGGCTCTCATTTCGCCCATTGTGATGACGCGGAGCAACGTGGTGAGAGACCTGCCCATCATGGTGCTGACACAGGTAGTGCTGTTCATTATGTTGCTGGACGTGGTGCTAAGCAATGAGCAGACGAACAGCCTGTCGCGTGCCGACGGACTGATACTGTTGTGCCTGTTCGTGATGTTCCTGTACTACACGGTGCGGTTGGCACGTGGAAAAAGCACAGAGGGCACGGAGAAGACGGAGGGCACAGAGATAGAGAAGGAGCTGAGTGGCTGGCAGATTTTGCTGATGATAGTCGGCGGGCTGGGCGCGCTGATTATGGGTGGTGACTGGATGGTGAGCGGTGCTTCGGGCATTGCAAAGGCCATGGGCGTGAGCGAAGCCATCATTGCGTTGACCATCGTGAGCATCGGCACGTCGGCTCCAGAGCTGGCCACCAGCATCATGGCTGCCCGCAAGGGTGACAACGACATGGCTGTGGGCAACATTGTGGGCAGTGTGGTGTTCAACACATTACTTATATTAGGGGCTTCGGCCACGGTCTATCCGTTGCCTATGGTGGGCATCACGATGGTTGACATGTACACGTTGCTGGCTGCGGCTTTCCTCTTCTGGGGTTTTGGCTTCTTCGGCGGCAAGCGGTATGTCATCACACGTGGAGAGGGACTACTGATGGTGCTGTTGCAGGTGGCTTATTATGTGTATTTAATTGTTGAGAGTTTAGAGTTTAGAGTTTAGAGTTTAGAGACTTTGCTGTATCTTCTATAAACACTAAACTATCAACTCTAAACGAAAAAAAATATTTATGACAAGCATAGAACTAAAAGGACTCACCACGGGTTATAAGCAAAGAGGTGGTGAGGCTGTGGTATCGAAAGACCTGAATGCCACACTGAATACAGGCGAACTGACTTGCCTGCTGGGACCTAACGGTGCGGGCAAGTCCACCTTGTTGCGCACACTGTGTGCCTTCCAGCCAGCACTGGGGGGCACCGTCCAGGTGATGGGCCATGAGCTGAACTCCTATAAGCAGCACGAACTGGCCAAGCTCATCAGTGTGGTACTGACGGACAATGGCGGGGTGAAGAACATGACCTCCTTCGACGTGGTCGGCATGGGACGCAGCCCTTACACGGGCTTCTGGGGCCGACTGAACGAGAAGGACAAGGCCGTGGTGGGCAAATGTTTCCAGTGGGTTGGCATCGAAGACCTGAAGGAGCGCAAGATGAGTACGCTGTCCGACGGCGAATGTCAGAAGGTGATGATAGCCAAGGCTCTGGCACAGGAGACGCCCATCGTCTTTCTGGATGAGCCGACGGCCTACCTGGACTATCCCAGCAAGATTCAGATGATGATGTTGCTCCTCAGGCTGGCACGCACACTGAAGAAGACTATCTTCCTGAGTACGCACGACTTGGAACACGCCCTTCAGGTGGCCGACCAAATCTGGCTGCTCGACAAGGAGCATGGCCTTGTGACGGGTTCGCCCGAAGACCTGAGCATCGAGGGAGAGATTGAGACGTACTTCAACCGTGAAGGCATCAGCTACGACCGTGAGCTGTGCACCTTCCAGATTAGTCACGAGACGGCACGCCAGGTGGAACTGCGTGGCGACAAGTCGAAGCTGGAGTACAGGCTGTGTCAGAAGGCTCTGATACGCAATGGCATCCAGCCCGTAGAGCACACGACCGACTGCCCTGTGGTCATCAGTGTGCCGGGCGACGGCACTTACCGGCTTATTGAGCACGGAAAGGAGACCTACAAGGCTGTGCGCATTGAGCACCTGCTGTGCACGGTGGTGCCCGCTATGATAAAGAATCAGATTGCTGCCATCCGTGAGGCTGCCGAACTTAAACCATACGAATAGAATGATGAAGTTATATGTGTGGATGCTTGTGGGGTGTATGCTTTTCGGGAGCATGGACAGTGCTTATACCATGCCCGCAAAGTCAGCCCCCATTACGGTGGTGAACAGCGACGGCTCGGTGCTCACCATTGTGCTGCGCGGTGACGAGAACTGCCATTTCTACACCACACTGGACGGTGTGCCCGTGGTGCAGGAAGAGGGCGGAGACTATCGGCTGGCTCCAGAACTTGCCGACTCCATCCAGGCAAGATGGAAGGAGAAGCGCACGCGGCGCAATGAGCGACGAATGGCCAAGATGCAGGAACGCAGGGCCAAGGCTCGACAGGGTGCACCTATGGCTGCGGCCTATCAGGGGAAGAAGCGTGGCATTGTCATCCTGGCCAACTTCAGCAATTTGCAGATGAAGTCAGCCAACAGCCGGGAGGCTTTTCTGCGCCAGTTCAACGAAGTAGGCTACCATGAGGACGACCACTACGGCTCGGTTCACGACTATTTCTACGACCAGTCTTACGGACGGCTGGACCTGGAGTTTGATGTGTTTGGCCCTGTGACGGTCAGCCAGAAATATGGTCACTATGGAGCCAATAACGCCAAGGGCGAAGATTTGTATGTGGCGGAGCTTGCCGCAGAAGTGTGTCAGCTGGCCGATGAGCAGTATGACATCACATGGAGCAATTATGATTGGGACGGAGACAGAGAGGTGGACCAGGTGTACATCATCTATGCTGGTTATGGAGAGAACAATGGTGCGCCGAACAATACCGTCTGGCCACACGAATGGACGCTGAGCGAGGGCAGGCAGTACTATGACGGCAATGGTTCTATCAAGCTGGGTGGCTGTATCATTGACACTTACGCCATGAGTTGCGAACTGCGTGGCACCAGGGGCAGCACCATGAATGGCATTGGCACGGCCTGTCATGAGTTTAGCCATTGTCTGGGCTTCCCCGACTTCTACGACACCAGCTACAGCGGCGGATTTGGCATGAACAGCTGGGACTTGATGGACGTTGGCAGCTATAACGGCAAGAAGCTCTGCGGCGAGTGTCCCTCAGGCTTCACGGCCTACGAGCGGTGGTATGCAGGGTGGCTGACTCCGACAGAGCTGGACAGTCCGGCCACCATCACCGATATGCCAGCCCTGCAAGACACAGCTGTCGCGTACATTATATATAATAATGGAAACAAGAACGAGTATTTCATGCTGGAGAATCGCCAGAACAGAGGCTGGTTTAGATACACCTACAACTACACATCCTGCCATGGTCTGCTGGTTACCCACGTGGACTACAATGCCAGAGCATGGAGGAACAATGAACTCAACAACACTGCCAACCATCAGCGGATGTCCATCATTCCGGCAGGAGGAGAATATGGCACGTATAACTATGGCGCATACGAAATAACGCAGTACACCTATATGTCGCACCTGTTTCCTGGCTGGTACAACGTAACTGAACTGACCAACGCATCCCACAGTTCCGCTGGCGGCAAACTGTTCAACCAGAACACGGATGGCTCTTACTACATGAACAAGCCCATCACCGAGATTGAGGAGAAGAATGGACTGATTTCCTTTAAGTTCATGGGCGGGAAGACAGCCGTCAAACTGGAAGACATCACAAACTTGATTGGCCTGTACTTGAGCACCAACGGCCTTGTGAAACTCAGCCATATCACAGCCTTGATTGACAGGTATCTGGAGAATTGAACATTGAAACAGAATGGCTTATGAATAGGTTTCTTTCGATAGTTGCTTTCGTCTTGTTTCCTCTCTGCCCATTGTGCGCACAGAACACGGAAGTGGAGCAAGACTTGTTTGAATCCATGCGAAATGCTGACAAAGCCGTTGTGGTGGCTGTGCACTATGGAGTGACCGACGACAGCCAACGCCAACTGTGCATTGAGCGTTTCAACAGCAAGTTGCAAGCCGCATTCCCTCAGTGCGCCTTTCGTGAGGCGTGGACCAGTTTTCCCGCTGTCAAGCAGATGAAACAGCGCGGACAAACCAAGTGGACACTGAATGCCGTGCTCGACGACCTCTGCATGGAGGGCTACACGCACGTGCTGGTGCAATCGTCCAACATTGTTGAAGGTGTAGAAATGGAATACATACGCCACGAAGCAGCTCTCTATGCCAACAAGTTCAAGCAACTGCGCATAGGCAACACCCTGCTGGCTGAACCAGGGAGCTACCAGCAAGCTATCCAGGCCATAGCTGCTTCGTTTGGCGAGAAGAAGGTGGCCAACGTGCTGGTTGTGGGAGGTGAAGACAGCGAAAGCCCGTCGCAGTTTGCCATGCTTGACTATATGTTGCGCAGCGGAGGCTACGCCAACTGGTTTGTCGTGGCCGAAGAAGGATTTCCACAGGCTGAAGAGCTGAAGAAGCAGTTGAAAGCCAAGAAGCAAAAGAAGGTGAACTTGATTCCCTTCACTTTTGCAGCAGAAGACCATGCGCAGCTCAACGAACTGGAGCATGAACTGCAAAAGGCTGGCTACAAAGTGACACTGACGGAGCACACGCTGGGTGAAGTGGACGGCATTCTCGACCTCTTCATCGGCCATGCCAAACACGCTCAACGTTATCGTGCCTACAGCCCGCTGGAAATTAAGATGCAGGGTGCTTTGAAATAAGCCACAGCCCTGCGAATGTCAGCAAGCCGTTGAACATCAGCATTTCGTAACCGAACTTATAGCCTGTCTGCATAAGGGTAATGTAATCTATCAGATAGCAAACCACAGGAGACGCAACCGCGACGAAAGGCACTGCCTTGCCTCGCGGTTGTCGTTTTGTAAAGATGCCAAAGGCAAACAGTCCCAACAGCGGGCCATAAGTGTAGCTGACGAGCGTGTAAATCAAGTCCATCACGCTGCCGCTGCCTATGGCGTTGAAAGCCAACGTGCAGAGCAGGAAAGCCAACATCATGCAGAGATGCACCCGCTTGCGGATTCCCTCGGAGTGTTCGCCGTCTTTCAGAATATCCACACAGAAGCAAGTCGTCAGTGCCGTCAGCGAACTGTCTGCACTGGAGAAGGCGCTGGCCACAACGCCAATGGTGAAAAACACAAGTGGGGCCTGTCCCAATGCACCCGAATAGACCATCGTGCTCAGCAAGGCATCGCCACTTTGGGGCAGTGCCATGCCCAGCTTAGGATAGAGCATGAGCAGCAATACGCCCAAAGAAAGGAAGAGGAAATTGACAGGAGCAAACAGCAGTCCGTAGCTGCACATATCCAGTTGGGCAGAGCGCAGGTTCTTGCAAGTCAGGTTCTTTTGCATCATGTCTTGGTCAAGTCCCGTCATCACCACCACTATGAAGACACCGCTGAGGAACTGCTTCCAGAAGTATTGTTTCGAGGCAATGTCGTGAAACTCAAACATACGGCTGTGCGGGTCGTTCCACACCGTGCGGAGAGCCTCAAGGAAACTCATGTCAAGCATGGTGCACACCTTGAGCAGAATCAGCAAGAGGGCTGCAATGAGCACAAACGTCTGTAGCACATCGGTCCAGACCAAGGCGCGGATTCCGCCCCTACGTGTGTAAAACCAAATGAACAGCAACGTCAAAGCTGCCGTCACAGCGTAGGGAAGGCCCAACGAATCGGCAATGCAGACTTGCAAAATCTGCACCACCACATAGAACTTGGCCGATGCACCCAGCAGTTTGCTCAGGATGAAGAACGAGGCTCCCGTGCGATAACTCGACGGCCCCAACCGCTGCTCAAGATAAGTGTAGATGGAAGTAAGTCCCAGCCGATAATAGATGGGCAGCAAGACGAATGCCACCAGCAGGTAACCGAAGATAAAGCCCAGACACATCTGCATATAAGTCATGTCTATGCCCATTACCCACCCTGGCACACCGATGAAAGTCAAGCCACTGATGCTGGCTCCCACCATGCCAAAAGCCACCAGCATCCAGGGCGACTGCCTGTTGCCACGAAAGAAGGCATCGTTGCCCTCACGCCCTGCCCAGCGGGAAATCAGCAGCAGAACGGAAAAATACAAAAGCAGCGCAACAATCATTCTACACGAAACGTTGCCGTCTTCAGTTCACGGCTATTTCCACCAATCATCACATCAAACTCACCTGGCTCCAGCACGTACTGCAGTTCGTAGTTGTAGAACTTCAGCTTGTCGGGCGTAACCGTAAACTTCACTTCGCGACTTTCGCCTGCCTTCAGGGTCACACGCTGAAAGTCTTTCAGTTCCTTGATGGGGCGGCTGATGCTGGCCACCTTGTCGTGAATGTAGAGCTGCACCACCTCGGTAGCCTCACGCTGTCCCGTGTTGGTCAGCGTCACACTGGCTGTCACCGTGCCGTCTGCCGACATACGGGAAGAACTTAGCCTTACATCAGAATAAGCAAACGAGCTGTAAGTCAGTCCGTAGCCAAACGGATAGAGCGCACCCGACGTTGCATCGAGATAATTGCCTGTGAAGACTTTGTAGTCAGCCTCGCCGTCCTGCACATATCTGCCCGACGGCAACCGATTGTAGTAGAGCGGTTCCTGTCCCGTAGCCCTTGGCATGGAGACCGTCAGATGACCCGAAGGAGACACATCGCCAAAGAGCACGTCGCAGAGCGCATCGGCACACTCACTGCCATACCACACATTCATGATGGCAGGAATGTGTGCAGCCTCCCATGTCAAAACCGTGGCACGCCCGGCAAAGTTCAGCAACACAACGGGCTTGCCCAGCTCCGCCACGGCTTCCAGCAATCGGCGTTGCGGGGCATACAGTTCCAGGTCGGTTCGGCTGGTGCCCTCGCCGTTCATCCACGCACATTCGCCCATGGCGCAGACCACCACGTCAGCCTCACGTGCCATGCTGATGGCCTCGGCCAACGCTGCATCGGCATCCACAAACGGAATGGGTTCGTTGCCATGTCCCTTGCCCACAGTGCGCTGCGTCTGCGCATTGTCCATCAGGTTGCAGCCCTGCGCACAGAGCAGTTTGGCCTTTCCCTTCAAGGCTTCGGCGAAACCCTCGCGCAGCGACTTGTACTTCTCTGGAGCCTGAGCTACTGCCCACGAGCCGGTAATGTCAGTATGCGTATCAATCAGCGGGCCAATCAGGGCAATGGTGCCTTGCTTCTTCAGCGGCAACACGCCGTTGGCATTCTTCAGCAGCACAAAGCTCTCGGCAGTGATTCGGCGTGCAGCCTCGCGGTGTTCCTTACAGTAAGTCAGCTTCTTGGCCGTTTTTACATCGCCAAACTTATACGGATTCTGGAACAGTCCCAACCGGTACTTGGCTTCCAGCACACGCCTGCAGGCTTGGTCTATGTCGGCCATCGTCACCGTGCCCTCGTCCAGCGACTGCTTCAGCGTGCTCAGAAAGCCGTTGGCACACATGTCCATGTCCGTGCCAGCCTTCAATGCTTGTGCCGCGCTCTCCTTCAGTCCGCCCAGTCCGTGATTCTTCATCTCGCCGATAGAGGCATAGTCCGTCACGACCATGCCACAAAATCCCCACTGACGGCGCAGCACATCGGTCAGCAGCCACTTGTTGGCCGTGGCCGGCACACCATCCACAATGTTGAACGACGACATAATGCTGCCCGCACCAGCCTCAACAGCAGCCTTGTAGGGTGGAAAATACTGGTTGTACATCCTCAGTCGGCTCATGTCAGCCGTGTTGTAGTCCAGTCCTGCCTCGGCAGCACCATAGAGCGCAAAGTGCTTTACGCAAGCCATGATGCCGTCTTTTCCGCCGTTCATCACGTTGCCCTGATAGCCCCTGACCATGGCGGCAGCTACCTGGCTACCCATATACGGGTCTTCACCTGCGCCCTCTGCCTGTCGGCCCCAACGACTGTCGAGCGCAATATCTACCATTGGGCTGAACGTCCAGGCCACACCGTTGGCAGCAGCCTCTGCAGCCGCAATCTGTGCAGAACGCTCCACGGCCTCCATGTCCCAAGTGCAGGACAAGCCCAACGGCACGGGGAACACCGTCTCGTAGCCATGAATCACATCCATGGCGACCAAGAGCGGAATGCCCAGCCTGCTTTTCTCCACAGCCAGATGCTGAAGAGCCACAATCTGCTCCACATCTTTTATATTAAAGACAGAACCCAGCTTGCCCTCCATGGCCAGCTTGCCCACAGGCGAAGTCTGCGGCGACCCCGTCACGATGTTGCCTCCTGGCAGCTGGTGGAGCTGTCCCAGCTTTTCGTCCAGCGTCATTCGCGACATCAGCGTTGTGACAAAATGGTTCATTTCGTCCGAACTCGGCAAACGCTGGGCACACACACTTACGCTCAGCAACAGCCCTGCTGCCATGGCCATTAACACTTCCTTTTTCATAAACAAACGGCATTTAAAGTTTTGCTGCAAAGGTAGCAGTTCTGGCAAACAAAAACAAAATTTCACAGTTTTTTTGTCCCCACAGCCCCACAAGCAGGGCAAAAGTGCAAAAAAACGCTGCGAAAAGTTCTGCCGTCCCGCCTTTTTCTGTAATTTTGCAAAGCATATTAGAAACGCAAAAACTCAGACATACGCCCTCATGTTTGCAACAACACTGCTCAACTGGTTTGCCCACAACGGGCGCGACCTTCCCTGGCGACACACCACCGACCCCTACGCCATCTGGCTCAGCGAAATCATACTGCAACAGACGCGCATTCAGCAAGGCCACGACTATTGGCTGCGCTTCATGCAGCGATGGCCGCGAGTGGAAGACCTGGCCGCTGCCACCGAGGACGAAGTGCTGCGCCTGTGGCAGGGACTGGGTTACTACAGCCGGGCACGCAACCTGCACACTGCCGCCCAGCAGATTGTGGAGTTGGGACACTTTCCCGACACACTGGAGGGCATCAGGCAACTGAAAGGCGTAGGCGACTACACAGCCGCCGCCATTGGCAGCATCGCCTTCGGACTGCCCTGCGCCGTGGTCGATGGCAATGTCTATCGCGTCTTGTCACGGCACTATGGCATAGACATCCCCATCAACACGACGCAGGGGAAAAAAATCTTCACGCTGTTGGCACAATCCCTGCTGCCCACCGACCAGCCAGCCGCCTTCAACCAGGCCATGATGGACTTCGGTGCCATCCAGTGCACCCCTCAGTCCCCCCGCTGTGTGCTTTGTCCCTTGCAGGAATCCTGCGACGCGCTCCACACGGGACGCATAGACCAGCTGCCCGTCAAGCAGAAGACCCTCAAGGTGCAGACACGCCGTCTGGCCTACCTCTACCTGCGCCACCAAGGGCAAACCGCCATCCGCCGCCGTCCCGCTGGCGACATCTGGCAAGGACTCTGGGAACCCGTCCTGCTCGCCGACACCATGGCCACCCAACTGCCACTCCCCGAAAAGACTGCCGCCCAGCTCCGTTCCGAAGCCATTTTGCTACGCCAAGAAGTGAAACACGTCTTGACCCACCGCATTCTGCTGGCCGACTTCTACTTCTTGTCCACCGCCCAGCGTCCACAGCTCCCTGCCGAATACATCTGGATTCCAGAAGAACAACTCGGCCAGTACGCCCTGCCCCGACTCATTGAAAATCTTTTGGCCGCCCTATGAAACTCCTGCTGCTCCTCCTTCCCCTTTCCTTCTTCTTTCTCTCTACCGCCTGGGCACAAGGCGACTTCACCATTATGTCGTGGAACGTAGAGAATGCTTTCGACATCCATCACGATGCGGGAAAGAACGACGAGGAATTTCTGCCCGAAGGCAACCACAGGTGGTCAAGGCAGCGGTTCTTCCGCAAACTGAACGACATCGCCAAGACCATCGTGGCCATCGACAGTGTGAAGCCCATCGACATCATCGGCCTCTGCGAAGTGGAGAACGACACCGTCCTGACCTACCTCACCCAGCGCACACCGCTCCGCAAACTGGGCTACCGCTACATCATGACCCACAGCCCAGACGAGCGCGGCATCGATGTGGCCCTGCTTTATCCCCACATGCGTTTTCGCCTGCTCAGCCACGAGAGCATCCGCGTCCCCACTAGCACACCCACACGCGACGTGCTCCACGCCACGGGCATCATGCCGACGGGCGACACCCTCGACATCTATCTGCTCCACCTGCCCTCCAAGTTAGGAGGTGCACCGGCAGCCCAGCGGCGAAAGGCTGTCACAGGCCGAATGCTCCAGAACATCGACTCCGTCACACAGACAAGACCCCATGCCAACATCATCGTCATGGGCGACTTCAACGACGAACTCACAGGCCGCAGGATGAAGCCATTCACGGGCCGTGGCTTCATCGACGTGATGGAGGGCCAAAAGCCCGGCACCTACAAGTTTCAGGGACAGTGGTCCACGCTCGACCACATCTTGATAAAGTCCACCCGATTCCAGACCGAAAGCCACATCGCCACCCTGCCCTTCCTACTCGAACCCGACCCGACCAACGGCGGACAGAAGCCCCGGCGCACCTTCCTTGGGATACGCTACAACGCCGGCATAAGCGACCATCTGCCCGTCTGGATGAAGATAAAAAGGCGGGAATAAACAAAAAAAACTCCCAATCATTTTGCCAACCAAAAATAAAACGCCATATTTGCAAAAAAAACGAAAAACATACAACCATAGAACCTCAAAAACGTAAAAATACAAAAACGTAAAAAACAAAAACTAACTTAAACACTTATGAAACCTACTCTTTTCCTCCTTGCTGCAGGAATGGGAAGCCGCTACGGCGGTCTGAAGCAGCTCGACGGTCTCGGCCCAAACGGTGAGACCATCATGGACTATTCTATCTACGATGCAGTGAAAGCCGGCTTCGGCAAAATCGTCTGGGTCATCCGCAAAGACTTTGAAGAACAGTTCCGCACACAGATACTCTCGAAGTATCAGGGCGTAGTGCCCTGCGAACTCTGCTTCCAGAGCATCGACGCACTGCCAGCCGGATTCAAGTGTCCAGAAGGTCGCCAGAAGCCATGGGGCACCAACCACGCTGTGCTGATGGGCAAGGACATCATCAAGGAACCCTTCGCCGTCATCAACTGCGATGACTTCTACGGACGCGACGCTTTCATGAGCATCGGCAAGTTCCTCTCGGCCCTGCCCGAAGGTTCGAAGAACAAATACGCCATGGTGGGCTTCCGCTGCTGCAACACACTCAGCGAGAACGGCTCTGTAGCCCGTGGCATCTGCGAATATGACCAGAACCGCCACCTCACCGACGTTGTGGAGCGCACCGAAATCATGCGCCAGGCCGACAAAGGCAATGCCATCTGCTACAAGGACGAGCAGGGCGAATGGATACCCGTTGACGAGAACGTGCCCGTGAGCATGAACATGTGGGGCTTCACACCCGACTACTTCGAGCACAGCGAAGCCTATTTCAAGGAGTTCCTCTCCGACCCCAAGAACATGGAGAACCTCAAGGCCGAGTTCTTCATTCCACTCATGGTCAACAAGCTCATCACCGAAGGCACCAGCACCGTGGAAGTGCTCGACACCACCAGCGTCTGGTTCGGCGTGACCTATGCAGCCGACCGCCAGGCCACTGTTGACCGCATCGCCAAGCTCGTCAGCGACGGCGTATATCCCAACAAGCTGTTCTGATAAGGAATTAGGAATGTGGAATTAGGAATGAGGAATGGTTTCTGTGTACTTTTCAGTATCCATTCCTCATTCCTAATTTCTCATTCCTAATTCCACATTCCTAATTCCTCATTCCTAATTCCTAATTCCTAATTCCACATTCCTAATTCCTAATTCCTAATTCCACATTCCTAATTCTTTTGTTCTGCCTACAGGCTGCGATAGAAGTCAATGTAGCGTTGAGCCACTTTGAGGTAGTCGTGATGCTTCTTTATGTAGGCAACGCTTTGGCGTTTCAGTTCGGGAATGCGCTCAGGGTGAAGGATGAGTTGCTCAATCTCGTGGTAGCAGCTTTCGTAGGTGGGCTGCACATTGACGATGGGGCGCAGGGTGCGTTCACCCAGTATCGCGTAGTTTTCTGGTTCTCCGCCTCCGATGTCGATGATACCTTTCGACATGGCGAGCAGTGAGTTCATGGCGGGCGTGTAGCTGTAGATTTGGTCGAGCAGCGCATCAGATGTATCCATCATGTGCTGATACTGGGCAAAGGGTACGCCTTCGGCAATGCGCAACTGGAGCCTGTCGGGATATTTCTGCTGTAGAGCCTGGGCAGCAGCCAGCAGAATGTCGGTGCCCTTGTAGGCTGAACGGTTGGGACTGATGCCTATGAAGAGGGAGAGAGTTTTTTTCTCCGTCATGGAGAGGGAGGAAGTGTCCGAAAGAGCGGCGGGGGCTGGAAGAGTCTTTATCGGGAAAGGAATGAAAGTAGTCTTCCCCCGCAGGGAAGGTACGGCGTTGTAGGTAGCCCAGTATTCGTAGAGGCCGGCAACGATGGCATCGCAGTCTTGGGCTACAAGTTTGCAGAGTGTTTCCTTAGGGGTGCCCATCATGTCGCGGCGAAAGACTTCGGCAGCTTCGTCGTGGCGGACTTGGTCGCCCAGGTTGAAGTCGCTGTAGCGCAGTGGACGGATGTCGGTGTTGACCTGTGCCCAGTAGTAGTCCATGCCGAATGCACCCATGACCATCTTGCCGTTGTTGCGGCGCAGATAACGGTAGATGGGGGGAATGCGCTCGGCTTTCAGTTCGACAAAAACGGGGTTGATGAGCTGCACGATGTCGAAGCCACGGAGACGGGGCAGGGCTTTGAGGAGTCGCCAAAGGAAGGAGAGGTTGTCCCGAAGGCCGAACTCTCGCTTCAGGTCAATGTCGCGTGGGTAATCTTTCCAGTGGTCACCGTCGCTGACCACAATGCACTCGTGCCCAAGTGCCTTGAAACCTTCGGCCAGTGTGCAGTGCACGTTGGAGTATTCGCCCAATAACAATATTTTCATAACGGCTGCAAATTTAACACAATTTTTTTGAACATGGAGCGTTATAAGTATAAAAGAGAGTTAACAAGTGTAATTTATGAGTAACGTTTTGGTTCGCACGCACAACTTTATCCAGCGCAATGTGCAGCGCACTTTGCTTGCCAACCGCTACTATAACTGGTATGTGTTCAGTCGAGATTTGAGCCGAAAGTGGGAAGAAGAGATGGAGACTCACTACAGAGAGGGGCGGAAAGCTGTGGAGGGGGAGAAGGCTGTAGTGTTCCTGTGCAATGGCTTTGTGGAAAACGGCGGCTGGGCCGACCGACTGAAGGGCATTCTTTCCACCTACATGGTTTGCAAGGAGATGGGAGTGGCGTTCCGGTTGCTGTTTACCTCGCCTTTCAGCCTGACGGACTACCTTGTGCCCAACAGCTACGATTGGCGCATCTTTCCCGAAGACGTAGTCTTTGAGCATCCCCACACAGAGGTTCTGGCACTGGAGATTGGCGACGAAACAGCGTATCAGGCTCAGAAACAATACGAGTTGCTCAGACAGCGCATTGCCGATTCGGAGGCATCGCAGATTCATGTTTGCACCAATGCGCATTTTTGTTATCAGGCCGACTTTGCAGCCTTGTTCCATGAGCTGTTTCGCCCTTCGCCCCGACTTATGGGAGCCATCGGGAGGCAGCTGGAGATTCTGGGGAAGGACTACATCAGCCTGTCGGCACGCTTCATCAACAGCCTGGGCGACTTTGCCGACACAGCCACGGGCGAGCCGCTTCCGCCACGGTTGCGGGAACGACTGATTGGTCAGTGCATGGAGCAGATAGAACTGCTGCACCGGGAGCATCCCGAAAAGAGGATTCTCATCAATTCGGACAGTGTCACCTTCCTGAGCGAGGCGCAGCGGATAGAAGGGACCTACGTGGTGCCAGGCCACATCACCCACCTGGACGTGGCACCAGCCGAAGCTAACTATCAGTTTTTTGAAAAGACATTCGTGGACTTCTTCCTCATAGCCAACGCTTCGGCCATCTACCGACTGGAGACGCTGTGGCTGCGCAAGAGCGGATTCCCCTACGCGGCATCGAAGATTCACAGAAGACCATTCCACTCAATCCAGTTTTAGCCACATGAAGAACGAGGGGTACAATGCGCTGTATCGGCAGATTATGAAGGGCACGGCTGTGTTTGGCGGCACTGGGCTGATTACAATGCTGGCCAACATTGTGAAGGGGAAGTTTGTGGCGGTGTTGCTGAGCGACTACGGCATGGGCATTTCTTCGCTGATGCAGTCGGCACTCAACCCTGTGCAACAGCTGTTCCTCTTCGGACTGCCCACGGTGGGGGTGCAGGAGATTGCCACCGAGGGCGATGCAGAGAAAAAGGCGCAGAAAACACTCACGTTCAGGAGGATTCTTTACACATTGGCTTTCCTTGGAATGTGCACCATGGCGGTGTGCGCCACGCTGTTCAGCATCTCCACCTTTGGCGACGACTCGCACGCCGTCTGGTTTGTGGAAATGTCTGTAGCTTTGCTGTTTTTTATTCTGGCTGCTGGCGAGAACACCATCTTGCAGGGCTACCGACGGCTGAAGGCTTTGGCTGCGTGCAACTTGATTGGCGTTGTGAGCGGGCTGGTATTCAGCATTCCGCTGTACTACTTCTATGGCGTGGAGGGCATTGTGCCAGCCATGATTGTGCTGGCGGTGATGAGCTATGGCTGCACCCGTTATTTCACAAGGAGGATTGCCATCAGCCCACAGCAAGAGACATGGCGAGAGACCTGGAGCAAGGGTTATGCGATGCTGATGTTTGGCGGGGCGATGATGATTGCCGGTGTGATAGGCACACTGAGCACGTACTTCGTCAACACGTTCATCAGGAGCTATGGCAGCATTTCCGATGTGGGACTGTTTCAGGCAGCCAACACCATCACGCTGCAATGCACCTCGCTGGTGTTCACGGCTATGGCCACAGACTACTACCCCCACCTGTCTTCGGTGTTGAAACAGAAGAAAGAGGCTGTGCAGCTGGTGGAGCAAGAAGGAGAAATCGTCATGCTGGTAATGGCGACCATTACGGCACTGCTCATCTTGTTTGCTCCGCTCATTGTGCGTGTGCTGCTGACCGAGAAGTTTGATGGCATCGCCCCGCTCCTGCGGCTTATCGCCCTCAGTTTCATTGGCCGCGCCTTCTGCTTTCCGTTGGACTATGTGTGTCTGGCCAAGGGTGACAAGGCATTCTTCTTCTGGGTGGATGGCGTGTGGACCAACGCCAAGACCTTTCTGCTGTTTGTCGTGGGCTACTACTTCTTCGGCCTCATCGGGCTGGGCTATGCCACGGTAGCCAATGCGCTGATTGACATTGCTGTTTCGTTCATGCTGAACAAGTGGAGGTATGGCGTGCACTACAGCAAGGCCATGCTGGAGGTGTTTCTGCCCTTGTCGGCTCTGAACATCCTTGCGCTGGCAGCCACCTGCCTTCCAAACACCCTGCTCAGCATCAGCATCACGGCAGCTTGCGTGTTGACCGTCTGCATCTTCTCGTACATTCAACTTGACCGACGAATCGGAATCAAAGACTTGTGGAAGAAATATGGAAAAAGGTAAGGTAAGCGTCATCGTCCCCATCTACAATGCCGAAAAGACACTCCGCAGGTGTGTTGACAGCATCATGGAACAATCGTTCAAGGACTTTGAACTGATTCTGGTTGATGACGGCAGCAAGGACCAGTCGGCTTCCACCTGTGAGGAATATGCAGCGAAACACACCTTCATCAAAGCGATACACAAGGAGAATGGCGGTGTCAGTTCGGCCAGAAACTGCGGACTGCGGGCAGCACAGGGCAAGTACATCGTGTTTGTCGATGCCGACGATATGGTAAATCAGCAGTATTTGAAAACCTTGATGGATGCAGCCGACAAGTCAGACATCTGCATCGGAAACATGAGGCTGATTTATGACGAGGGGCGAAGTGTGACACCACACTTTGCTGACATGGTGTGCAGGAATCACGACGATATGGCCCGTGCCATGCTGTGCCTCAACAGACAGGACATCCCTATTTCTGCTTGCAACAGTCTGTTACGCAAAGACATCATAGCAGAACATGGTGTGTGGTTTGACGAGGAAATCTGTGTGTGTGAAGACGAGGATTTCATCTTGCGCTATTTGCATCACGCAGAAAACTTATACTTGGTGAATGCCGCTAATTACACCTACTATATGCCAGCCGACACCAAAACCTACAACAGCCGGAACGGACTCTACACCAGCCTGAAACTGATAGAAGACATCTATGCGTTGACAGCGAAAGAAAGCATCAGGCGACAATTTCGGCAGAAATATCTGGACTGGTGCATGGAGGAACTGTTTTACTACGAGGGAGACAGAGCGATTGAACCTTTGGCCAAGAAGTTTGGCAGACTGTGTCAGCCATACCTCAGCGAGAGCACACGCCCTTCCTTTCGGCACCGCGCCTTCAAGCTGCTCTGCGTCAGCCAGAATTCCCGGTACATCCGCTTCTTGTCAAGAGCCATCATGTCACTATATAATACCTTGAAGAAATGAAAATCAGCGTACTCATCGCCATCTACAATGCAGAGAAATACCTGCGGCAGTGTCTGGATTCCCTGAAGAACCAAAGTGTGAAGGAATGCCAGTTCATTTGTGTGGACGACTGTTCGACCGATTCTTCTGTAGAAATCATCAAGCAATACGTCCGAGAAGACAGTCGCTTCATGCTGCTGCACACGCCCGTCAACAGCGGACACTCCGTAGCCCGCAACCTGGGGCTGCAACACGCCGAGGGAGAGTATATCACGATGCTGGATGCGGACGACTGGATGGCAGCAGATGCCTACGAGAAAGCCCTGGCTGTGGCAGAACGGGACGGAGGCTGCGACTGCGTGCTGTTCCGACTGATGATGTACAACGACTGGGACGGCAGCATGTATCCCTTTGATTCAAAAGAGTTCAGCCAGCCCATCAGCGGACAGGAGGCATTCCGTCTTTCGCTCGACTGGGACATTCATGGATACTATATTATAAAAAGGGACATTCACCTGAAATATCCCTACGATGCTACGCTCAGGGTTTATTCTGACGACAACATCACCACTCGACTCCACTACCTGCACTCACGGAGCGTTGCCTTCTCGGACGGCATATACTACTACAGGCAACACGCCGAATCGCTGACCCACAAATATTCCATCAAGCAATTCCTCTTCATGGACGCCTTCTCGCTACTCAAAGAAAACATCCTCCGCGAAATTGCTGACGGCAACATCGACGCGCCAGTCGAAACCCTTACCTACTTTGAAAATCTGCGCTGGATTAACTTCCTCTCCATGGTGCGCTACTACATGAAACACCGCGCACAGATGACAGAGGAAGAAAGGTCATCCGTGGAACAACGCCTTGACCAAAAACTGCAAACCTTTGAAGTCGAAAGAATAGAAAACCGCTTCAAACGTCGCTTCGGCTACATGCCCATCAAGTCCTGGCCGCTGTTCAGGCTGCAAGCAGCTATCTTCCATAGAGTTTATCCACTCTATAGGAAGTTAAAAATTAAAAGTTAAAAGTTAAAATGCCATGCGGAGTGTTCGTGTACTGCGCAAGCCCATTTTAACTTTTAACTTTTAATTTTTAACTTTTAAACTTCTTACTTCTCCACTTTTGTGAACGTAAAGGTAGCACCGTCGGTATTCTTCAGCACCATCTGCTTCTCGTTGACACTGACGATTTCCTGCTCCTTCAGCTTCATGTCTTCAGTCAGTTTGGCCACCAGCTGGTCTTTCTGGTTAGCAAACAGTGCCTTTACCATCTGCTTAATGCCAGCCACCTTCGTGGGGTCTGAGCCTGGAGCATCGATGTCGAGGTCAAGGTCTGAGTGGGCAGTAGTCTTGTCATACGTCAGCACCAGTTTCTTGCCTTTCACGACGTAAGTACCCTTCACGTCAAAGTGAATCTTGATGATGGTCTTCGTGGCAGTTTCCTGCTTTGTCATGCTGGCATCGATGGCGACAGCACAGGTCTTGTCTGCCTTCAGGTTATAGCTGATGTCAGCCTTACCAACTTCTTTCGACTCATAGAGAGCCTTCCAGTTGCCCACTACAGATTGGGCACACAGCTGCATGGCTATCGCCATGAACAGCATCAAAGAACAAATCTTTTTCATATTTATATATTTGCGGTTGTACGGTTTTGCGGTTATGCGGTTGTGCGGTTGGACGGTTGCTCTACCGTAAAACCGTAAAACCGCAAAACCGTTAATAATCAAACACCAGTTCTGCATCCTTCAGGCGAGGATGGTGCGCGTCCTTCTCGCTCAAGATGCGGTTCTCGGTCGGCACACGCCAATCAATGCCAAGGTCGGGGTCGTCCCAGGCAATGGCTCCTTCACTCTGCGGAGCATAGTAGTTGTCACATTTATACTGGAACACAGCCTCATCGCTCAGGACGGCAAAGCCATGCGCAAAACCACGCGGCACGAAGAACTGCCTGTGGTTCTCGGCAGTCAGCTCCACTGCCACATGCTTGCCAAACGTGGGGCTACCCTTGCGAATATCAACAGCCACGTCCAGCACGGCACCCTTCACCACACGCACCAGCTTCGCCTGGGTGTAGGGCGGCTTCTGGTAGTGCAAGCCACGCACCACGCCAGCCGTGGACATACTTTCGTTGTCCTGCACAAACTGTGTTTTGCAAACTTTCTCTTCAAACTCACGCTGCGAAAAGCTCTCGAAGAAATAGCCTCGCGCATCGCCAAACAAGCGTGGTTCAATGATCTTCACGCCTTCAATTTCGGTATCAATTACGTTAATCATTATGGATTACTCTTAACAATTTGCTGCAAAATTACAGAAAAATATCTAACTTTGCACAAATTATTTACACAAAAACGCAAAATACATGAACAAAGTTATCATTTCCACTGACATTCGCACCGCTTTGACACAGGAAATAAGCGAACTGCCACACGACAAACTCTTCATCCTCTGCGACGAAACCACACGCCGCCTCTGCTTTCCGCTCGTCCAGTCCCTGCCCTGCTTCACGGGCGTGGAACCTATCACCATCCCTGCCACCGACACACACAAGACGCTGGAAACGCTGGCCCACGTGTGGACCGAACTCAGCACCGCCGGAGGCACACGCCACTCGCTCCTCGTCAACCTCGGCGGCGGCATGGTCACCGACCTCGGCGGCTTTGCAGCCAGCACCTTCAAGCGCGGCATACCCTACATCAACATCCCCACCACCCTGCTCTCCATGGTCGATGCCAGCGTGGGCGGCAAGACGGGCATAAACTTCAACGGACTGAAAAACGAAATCGGCGTGTTCAATGCTCCCCATGCCGTCATTCTCGACACGGAATTTCTGCGAACACTCGACCACCCAAACATCCTCTCCGGCTATGCCGAAATGCTGAAGCACGGCCTTATCTCCAACGAGAAGAACTTTGCCGAGCTGCTCAACTTCGACCTCGGCAACATCGACTACCACCAGCTCTCCAGCATGGTGGCCACCAGCGTAGCCATCAAGGAGCGCATCGTGCAGGCCGACCCCCTGGAGCACGGCATCCGCAAGGCACTCAACCTGGGTCACACGGCTGGCCACGCATTCGAAAGTTTCTGCCTACAGTCCCCCACCCCCGTCCTCCACGGCTATGCCGTAGCCTGGGGACTCATCTGCGAACTCTACCTCTCGTGCACCAAGGCGGGCTTCCCCACCGACAGGATGCGCCAGACCGTCCAGTTCATCAAGGAAAACTACGGCACACTGCCCATCACCTGCGACGATTATCCCCTGCTCTACCAGCTGATGACGCACGACAAGAAAAACACTGCCGGCACCATCAACTTCACCCTGCTCGGCAACCTGGGCGACATCCACATCAACCAGACTGCCACCCGCGAGGAAATCTACCAGATGCTCGACTTCTTCCGCGAAGGACTATAGACAAACATTACCTCGGCAACATTCACCTTTTCAGCAACCATAAGGCTAAGGTACGTTTTTCTGCTCAACCAGCAAAAAATTTATCATAAATATGATTATCATAAACATGATAAAATCATTTCTTGCTGCTATTTAGTCGAATAATTAGCTGGGAGAGGCAACCTTCGGTACACATTGCACAGGATTTACCGTAGTACGCATGGGCTGGAGGCACTGCATTCCCACTGCGACCACACTGCACTCCGGCTGCGACCGCACTGCACTCCCGTTTCAGCGGCACAGTTCTGCCGTTGCAGCCAGAAAACTGTGCCGCTCGGTTGGCAATGCAGTAACACCCCGACGAGGGAACTGCAACACGGCTGTGGCAGAACTTTTATAGAACAAGCGGATTATCATAAAAAATTTGGGGGATTTTAGCTGCGGAATCAGCGGAACGCTTCACTATATGTTTGCGTTCCGCTGATTCCGCTTGCTTAAATCTTATCCCTGGCCGAGTTTAATTTTCTAAATCACAGATTTTTACCGAATTTTCGGACTGACAATTCAGTTGAAAAACTCGGTATCAGAAAAATACGACATTTTTTCGTCACCTGCAGGAGGAAAAAAACACCATGCAAAGGGACGAAAAAAC
This sequence comes from Bacteroidaceae bacterium, assembly GCA_017453465.1. Classification (GTDB taxonomy): domain Bacteria; phylum Bacteroidota; class Bacteroidia; order Bacteroidales; family Bacteroidaceae; genus Minthosoma. The sequence continues at coordinate 24,380 of JAFTEV010000002.1, forward strand.
GCCGTGACGAGCGGCCCATTCAGTTGAAAAAGAGCCACTTTTTTTCTGCGCCAGTTTTTTCGACTGGAACGGCCAGTCCGAAATCAGTCAAATTTCTGTTGAATAGACGATTACACTCGCCAGGGATAAAATTTTGGCGAGTGCTTTCAGTCTAACGCTTCCCTATATGGTTGCGTTAGACTGAAAGCACAGACTAAAATCCCCGCACATTTTCGACTGATTCTTCTTCCAACTCACGGAACATATCTTCACTATTCTGACTAAGCCCTGAGGCTATTTGCCTTTCGGCTTCATCAATGCGTGCATTGATTTCTGCCATCGTGAAAGGTTGCTGCTTCCGTTCGCGCAAATTTGCCAATAATGCAGTACTCATATTTTCCTGTTTCTCGATAGAATAAAACGCTAACGGGTTGCCACAATGACGAAGCCACCCTGATCGGCCATCTGGAGTTTCACCTTCTGGGGATTGGAGACTTTCAGCGTGGTCTGCTGAGGTTCGCGTGTTTTCAGCTGGTCGCTGTAGAGGGTGACGGTCTGCCCCTTTTGCAACATGGGCAGGTCGAGGGTGAGGGTGAGGGTCTGGCCTGTGGCGTTGTTGCCGGCTATGTACCACTTTGTGCCGTTGCGACGAGCCAGGACGCAGTATTTGCCTGGGTAGCCGTCGATGAAGCGGGTTTCGTCCCATGTAGTGGGCACAGCGCGGAGGTAGTCCATGCAGAGCGGCGGGGCAATGGCTCCCTTGGCATTGAAGTCTGTCTTGTCGGAAGGAGTCTGGCCTTCGGCAGGCAGGTTCTCTGGCGTGAGGGCAAAGTTCTGGATGGGGTTCTGGAAGAGCACGGTGGTGGCCAGTTCGTGGCAGTCAGTGGTGCGGCGTGTGTTGCCGCCTGTGTTGCCACGGTTGAGGTGACGGTTCATGAAACAGCCGCCAAACTCCATGCAGCCGATGGTGTTGCGGCAGAAGGGGTGCAGAGCCGTGTTCTGAGCCTCGACATCGCAGAAATGCTGTGAGAAGTAGATGTTTTCGCTGGCCAGCACAGCCTCGCTGCCTACGTAGTTGGGGTACATACGTTCCCAGCCACGGGGAATGGTGCAGCCATGGAAGATGACCATGATGCCGCAGTCGTCTGCATCGCTCAGGATTTGTTCGTAGAGACGGAGTGTCTCCTGCTTGTCGCCGCCAAAGAAATCCACCTTGATGCCCTTCACGCCAAGCTGCTGCATCCAGCGCATATATTGTTTACGCACGATGGGGTCGCACATGATGTTGATGGGCCCCTGCTCAATGTCGTTCCACCAGCCGCTGGAGCTGTACCACAGGAAGACATCAACGCCCTGGCTCTGGGCATACTTCACGAGTTCGCCCATCTTCTGCTTGCCAATGTTGTTGTCCCACCAGTTGTCTATCAGCACATACTGATAGCCCATGCGACGGGCCAGCTGGATGTACTTCACCTGGTCGTCCCAGCAAATGGAGTTGTCTTGCCAAACAATCCAAGACCACGTGCCCTTACCATATTTATATTGGTGAGCCGACTCGTAACGGGGTTCCACGTAGTCCCAGGGCACGGTGGTCTCGACAATGGGCTTGAGCGAATTGCCCACCGTGATGGTGCGCCACGGCGTTACGCCCGGCAGGGCAAAGGCCGGCTCCACGGTGCCATTGCCGTTGTTCTCTTCGGGCATGGGAAACTCCAGGGTGTAAAGTCCATCGCCCTTCATGTCGCTCAAGCGTGATGCACAGTAGCGGCTGTCAACGCCTGTTTCGCTGATGAGCAGCCAGTAGTTTTGCGATTGGGCGGTTTTGCTGTTTTGCGGTTGAGCAATGGGAATGCGGAAGAGGCAGGGGAAAGTGTAGCCGTGGCCATACTGTGAGCGAGTGGCCATGGGTTCGTCGAACTTGTATTCTTCTTCGTAGCTGGGCTTGGTGGCCTTCCAGCCGATCATGGCATCCGACTGGGGAGAGAGGAAGGTCATTGCCTGTGAAGGCAGATCAAAGCCAGTCGCCTCCTTCATCACACGGATGGAGAACTTCTTGCCATTCGCACGGTCCTTCTGGTTGGGGATGCAGTAGCGAAAGGCTATGTCGTTGTTGCTGACACGGAACTCAATGTCGAAAACCTGGTCGCGGCGGTTCTTCAGCTGGAGCGTGAGTTGGTTTGCCTCCACATGCACCTGGCTGACCTTGCTGCGGTCGAGTGTGTAGTCCGACTTGAACGCCGTGACCTTCTGGTCTTGCAGCGTCAGGTTCTGCGAAAAGTCGCCGATATTGGCCACAAAACCCAGCGGCGAGGGGTCGAGCACCCGCTGTCCGTCGTAAGTGACGGCATAAACTGGACTGCCAGCCTTCAGGTCGAATGTGACCTTCAGCTTGCTGTCGGGACTGCTGACTGTGGCGAGCTGTGCATGGGAAAGCGTGCAGCAAGCCAAGAGGGAGAGAGAGAGAATCTTGTGTTTCATAGGGATAGGAAAGGTATTATTGATTAGTACTGTTATTTGTCGCTTGTTGGTCAGTGGCAGTCAGCTGTTCACGGAAAGCCTCTATCGCTTCTTTGGCCTTCTCGATGGCTTGTTCCATGGTTATGCCTTCGAGCCTGCCGCCAGCAGCATTGAAGTGGCCACCGCCGCCAAAGAAGCGGATGGCCATGTCCTGGGCAGAAATGTCGTCGTAGGAACGGATGCTGACCCAGATGACGGGTTTCTCGGTGTCTTCGCGCAGGGAAATGGAGAGCTTGTGTCCACGGATGGCCAGGGGCATATTGACCACCCCCTCCATGTCACCCTTCAGGTAGTTAAACCGCTTGAGTTCTTCCTTGGTCAGGCCAAAGACGGAAGCGTGCAAGTCGGGAAAGACCTGCAACTTCTCGTAGAGCACATAACCCATCAGTCGAAAGCGGTCAGCAGTATAGTAGTTGTTGATGTTGCGCACAATGCGGTCCTTGTCAATGCCTTTTTGCAAGAGTTCGGCAATGATGAGGAAGATGTCAGGGTCGTTGCTGTTGAAGGAAAAGCCGCCCGTGTCGGTGTACATGCCAGCATAGATGTCTTCAGCACCATGCAGAGAGAGCTGGCCAATGCCACCGATAGCCGTCAGCAACCGAAACAGCAGTTCACAGGTGCTGCTACATTCGGGATGGGAGACAACCGTACTGAACCCCTTCTTGTCGGGGCCTATATGGTGGTCTATCATCAGCTTCTTCGTGTGTCGCAACCCAGCCACCACCCGTCCCAGCTCTTCACCCAGTCGGCTGTATTCGCCCAGGTCGAGCACACAGACGAGGTCGGCCATGTTCAGCAAGTTGTAGGAGAGCGACTTCTTCCGCTCAAACAAGACAATCCTGTCAGCACCGTTCATCCACTTCAAGAAGTCGGGAAAATAGTTCGGCACAATGACCATCGCATTCTTCCCCTTCCTCGTCAGATACTCCCACAGAGCCAGCGTAGAGCCAATGGCATCGCCGTCGGGCGACTGGTGAGCCACAATCACCACGTTCTTGCAGTCATCAAAAAGTTTCTTTGCGCCCTGCACTTCCTGCGGAGATAATTTTGTCTTCAGTGTCATTTTTCAATACATATTTTTGGCAAAGATATTAAGTTTTCTTCTAACATAAGCCGTTTATTACGATTTTTATTAAAAATAAAGCGGTTTTTCCGTGGGTTTTCTGTATTTTTGCAGCGATTTTGCGGTTGGACGGTTAGACGTATAAATTGAACACAGAGACACAGAGGCACAGAGATAGATAATTTGACAATTGGATAATTTACAATTTAACAATTGACAATGCACAATCTCCAATCTTCAATCTCCTTATCTACTTTAGTCCCTTTCGTAAGAAAGAATCTTCAATTTTCTTCTCTGTGTCTCTGTGCCTCTGTGTTCAATTAAAAAACCGCAAAACCGCAATAACACAAAACCGCAATAACATGAAGAAATCAACCATCATCCTCTCCCTCATCATTGCTCTGCTGATAGCAGGACTGGGCTACATTGCCTACCTGCTCATGGAGCAACGCCAAGCCAACGAGGAACTGCAAGAATTGGCCGAACTGGACAAACAAGAAATGGCTGACCAGTACCGAGAGTTCGACATGCAATATGGCGAACTGCAGAAACAGCTGCGAAACGACTCGCTCATTGCACAAATCGAGGAAGAACGCCAGCACACCCAGCAACTGCTGGAAGAACTGGAGCGCACCAAGGCCACAGACGCAGCAGAGATTGCCCGACTGAAGCGGGAAATAGCCTCGCTCCGCCAAGTGCTGAAAAGCTACATCATGCAAGTAGATTCGCTCAACCGACTGAACGAAACGCTGGTAGCCGAAAACACCGAAATGAAGAACCAGGTGGATGAAGCCAACACGCAAATCACCAACCTCTCGACAGCCAACACCCAGCTAAAGGACAAAGTGAACATCGCCGCCCAGCTGGATGCCACCGCCTTCTGGGTTACGCCCAAAAACAAGAAGGGCAAGGAAGCCAAGAAGGTAAAAGACGTGAAGAAGCTCGCCTTCGGTTTCACCATCGTGAAGAACGTGACAGCCCAGGGCGGCGAGCGAGTCATCTATGCCCGCATCCTCAAGCCCGACAACTCCGTCATGGGCACCAAAGGCACCTTCCCCTACGAAAACACCAACCTGGAATACACCGAAAAGAAATACATCGAATACAACGGCGAGGAACAGACCGTCACCATGTACAGCGATGTAGAAGAATTTCTCGAAGCCGGCACCTACAAGCTCTTTGTGTTCTGCGACAAGCAGATGATAGGACAGACTACCTTCAGCCTGAAATAAAGTCTGATTAAGTGAATAGTGAAAAGTGAAAAGTGAAAAATCCAAGTTACAGAAAAGTGAATAGTGAAAAATCCGAATTTCAGTTTAGCCTGCATAAGGCATCGTTTAGCCTCTGTAACTTAGATTTTTCACTTTTCACTCTTCACTTTTCACTAAAATTGCAAAATTAACCATGCCAATCATATCCCCCTCCCTACTCGCAGCAAACTTTGCCGACCTGCGAAGCGACATCGAAATGATTAACCGCTCCGAAGCCGACTGGCTCCATCTGGACGTGATGGACGGAGTCTTCGTGCCCAACATCAGCTTCGGATTCCCCGTGCTGGAAGCCGTGGCAAAACTCTGCACCAAAAAACTCGACGTACACCTGATGATTGTCGAGCCAGGCAAATTCATCCAGGAAGTAAAAGCCCTGGGAGCCTACATGATGAACGTACACTACGAAGCCTGCCCCCACCTGCACCGCACCATCCAGCAAATCCACGAAGCAGGCATGAAGGCTGGTGTCACCCTCAACCCCCACACCCCAGTCTGCGTGCTCGAAGACATCATTCAGGACGTGGACATGGTTCTGCTGATGACCGTAAACCCCGGCTTCGGCGGACAGAAATTCATCGAACACTCCATCCAGAAGGTCAAAACCCTGAAAGCCCTCATCCAGCGCACTGGCTCAACCGCCCTCATCGAAGTAGATGGCGGCGTAAACGGAGAAACAGGCCAACGCCTCGTCGAGGCTGGCACCGACGTGCTCGTAGCTGGCAGCTACGTCTTCAGAGCCGACACCCCCGAACAAAGAATCATTGAACTAAAACATCTACAATGAAACAAACAACCCACCATTTCCATTCCTCCGTCCTCTACACACTCGGCATCCTCTGTGCACTCCTTGCATCCTGCAAGAAAGGTGAAACATACGCCGACATGAAGAACAAAGAGAAAGACGCAATCAACCGATTCCTAACAACCCGCTCCATCAACGTCATCGACGAAGCAACCTTCAAGGAACAAGGACAAACCACCCGAACAGAGAACAACCAGTTCGTGCTCTTCGAGGACGACGGCATCTACATGCAAATCGTGCGCAAGGGCCAAGGCCAGACCATGGTGGAAATGGCCAAGGAACAAGCCGACAGCACCATCAGCAAAGTCATCCTCTGCCGCTTCTTTGAATACGACATCGAAAACGCCGACACCACCTGCCAAAACATCCACCGCTCAGGCATCGTCGATAAGATGCTCTGCACCTACGCCCACCGGGGACGCAGCTACACAGCCTCCTTCACCGAAGGCATCATGCGCACCACCTACTCATCCTCCACCGTCGTGCCCAAAGGCTGGCTCAAACCACTCGACTACATCAGGATGGCAAAATCTGCCGGCACTGGCGAAATAGCCAAAGTCCGCCTCATCGTCCCCCACTCCTCTGGCACAGCCAACGCCGGTACCTACGTCCTCCCCTTCTACTACGAAATAACATATCAATTAGGAAAATAATTATGTCACTCATTAAATCCATTTCCGGCATCCGTGGCACCATAGGCGGAAAAGCCGGCGAGGGGTTCAACCCACTCGACATCGTAAAATTCACCAGTGCATACGCAACACTCATCCGCAGGACAACCCCCGCCGCCTCCAACAAGATTGTCGTGGGCCGCGACGCTCGCATATCAGGCGAAATGGTCAAGAACGTCGTCTGCGGCACCCTCATGGGCATGGGCTTCGATGTCGTCAACATCGGACTGGCCTCCACCCCCACCACCGAAGTAGCCGTGACGATGGAAGGAGCCTGCGGCGGCATCATCATCACCGCCAGCCACAACCCCCGTCACTGGAACGCACTGAAGCTGCTCAACCAGGACGGTGAATTCCTCAATGCAGCAGAAGGAAACGAAGTGCTCCGCATTGCCGAAGCCGAAGACTTCGACTACGCCGACGTGGACCACCTCGGCAAATACACCGAAGACAACACCTACGACCAGAAACACATCGACCTTGTGCTCAATCTCGACCTCGTCGATGTGCCAGCCATCAAAGCCGCAAACTTCAAGGTAGCCTTCGACTCCATCAACTCCGTGGGCGGCATCATCCTGCCCAAACTCCTCAAAGCCCTCGGCGTGCAGGATGTCACCCCCCTCTATGCCGAACCCACAGGCGACTTCCAGCACAACCCTGAACCCCTGGAGAAGAACCTCGGCGACATCATGTCGCTCATGCAGAAAGGCGGTAAAGACGTTGCCTTCGTCGTTGACCCCGATGTGGACCGCCTCGCCTTCATCTGCGAAGACGGCACCATGTACGGCGAAGAATACACCCTCGTCACCGTAGCCGACTACATCCTCAGGCACACCCCCGGCAACACCGTGAGCAACCTCTCCTCCACCCGCGCCCTGCGCGATGTCACACAGAGATACGGCAAAGCGTACAACGCCGCAGCCGTGGGCGAAGTCAACGTAGTCACCAAGATGAAGGACACCAACGCCGTCATCGGCGGTGAAGGCAACGGCGGAGTCATCTATCCAGCCGCCCACTACGGACGCGACGCCCTCGTCGGCATAGCCCTCCTGCTCAGCCACCTCGCCCACGAGCGGCAGCAGCAGCCCGGACTTACCCTCAGCCAGCTGCGCACTCGCTACCCCGACTACCAGATAGCCAAGAACCGCATCGACCTCGACCCCGCCACCGACGTAGATGCCATCCTCCAGCAGGTGAAGACCATGTACCAGAACGAACCCGACACCCAAGTCAACGACATCGACGGCGTAAAGATAGACTTCCCCGACAAGTGGGTGCACCTGCGCAAATCCAACACCGAACCCATCATCCGCGTCTATTCCGAAGCCAGCACCATGCAGGCAGCCGACGAGATAGGCAAGAAAATCATGGACATCGTCTATGCTATGAAGTAGCTTTTGCAATGCATAATGCACAATTCACAATTCACAATTTGAGTATGGACAAGCAAGCCGTAGATACTCCAATTGTGAATTGTGAATTTTTAATTACGAATTATTAATCTGCTATTGATGATGTCGTGGACTTGCTGCATGAAGTCTTTGGTGGGGATGTTTTTGTATTCGTCTGGGAGGATGGGGCGATGGATAATCATCTGGAGTGTGCCCTGCTTGACGCTGTAGTCGTTGCGCGAGAAGATGTCGAAGGAGCCGTTGATGGTGATGGGGACGATGGGGAGTCCTATCTGGCCGGCCAGCATGAAGGCTCCGCGCTTGAAGTCGCCCATACGTCCTGTGCGTGTGCGTGTGCCTTCGGGGAAGATGGCCATGGAGGTGCCTGCCTGCAGGGTGGCTTCGGCCTGACGCACGGCGTGGGTGATGCTGCGGCGGCTTTCGCCCACGAATATCTGCTGGCTGCGGGCGCAGGCCAGTCCGACGAAGGGTATCTTGCGGAGGTATTCTTTCATCATCCACTTGAAGGGGTTGGGCAGGTAGCCGTAGAGCAAGAAGATGTCGAAGTAGCCCTGATGATTGGCCAGGAAGACGTAGCTCTGGCGGGGGTCGAGCTGTTCCTTGCCTTCAATTTTGATTTTGTGCAGACAGATGCGGCAGGTGAAGCGGCTCCACCAGCGGGGCAGGTACCAGGAGACGTAGCGTGTGTCGCCCAGCATGGCGGCTATGACGACAACAAGTGCCACTATGATGGTCACGACAATGAATAGAGGGAGGGGGATGAGGTAGGAATATATTTTGTAGAGGATTTTTTTCATCGGCTTTTATTTTAAATGAAAAGTGTATTAAAGTGAAAAGTGAAGAGTGAATAGTGAAAAATCTAAGTTACAGAAGTAAGTGAATAGTGAAAATTTAAGTTACTGGGGCTAAACGCAACCTAATGCTGGCTAAGCTGAAATTCAGATTTTTCACTTTTCACTATTCACTATTTACTATTCACTATTGACTTTTCACTATTCACTTTAATACGCTCTTCTTAGTGTGATAACATTGATTTCGGGCCATGCGCCGTAGCGGAAGGGGATGAGGCAGCCAACGCCGTCGCTGACGTTGAGCACCTGGGGGCCTTCGACGTAGGTGCCCGACCATTCGGGATAGACCCAGCTGACGGGCGACCAGCCGAAGATTTTGAATTGTCCGGCATGGGTGTGGCCTGCGAGCATGAGCTGGATGGATGTCTTGCCCGTGATGTCGTGCCGCCAGTGGGTGGGGTCGTGGCTGAGCAGAATGGTGAAGTCGCCTCGGCGAATGCCACGGAGGGCTTTGGGCAGGTCGGCGCGGCGTGGAAACCGCTGCTTGGCATAGCCTTGGTTTTCTACTCCTGCAATGTAGATGTGGCTGTGGCCGCGTGTGATTTTGGCGTTCTCGTTGAGCAACATGGTCCAGCCGTAGCTGCGTTGGCGGCGTATGAGTTCGTTCTTGTCCTTCAGGCGTTCTATGTCGGTATAGGAAGATGCGTAGAGTGCGTAGTCGTGGTTGCCCAGGATGGAGAATACGCCGTCGGGGGCGGTGATGTCGGAGAGCATACAGTGGAAGCCGTCGAGTTCGCTGGAGAGTCGGTTGACCAGGTCGCCGGTGAAGACCACCATGTCGGCGTGCTGGGCGTTGATGAGGTCGGCTATGCGCTGCACTTCTATCTCGTAGCCGCCACGGAAGGAGCCAATGTGGAGGTCGGAGAATTGCACAATCTTGTAGCCGTCGAAGGCTGCTGGCAGGTCGTAGAAGCTGATGGTCTGGTGGTGTACCTGGTAGCGGAAACGTCCGTAGTAGTAGCCGTAGAGCCAAAGGAAGAGGAGGAAGAGCGCGGTTGCCATTCCTGCGATGTGTAACGTTCTATGGATTTTAGAATTGGACAATTTTCAATCTTCAATCTTCAATTTTCAATCTCCATTCTTCATTCTTCAAACACGAGTTCTTTTCCTCGGATGCCATCCACGACGATGCCGTCGCAGTAGGCTGTCTTGCCGTTGACAATGGTGCGGCGTACACGCCACTTGAAGGTGCGCTCGTCCATGGGTGTCCAGCCGCACTTGGTGTAGTAGCGGCCTGCCATCACCTGCCAGTCGGCGTGCGGTTCCACCAGGACGAGGTCGGCATAGTAGCCGGGGCGGATGAATCCGCGCTGGGCGACGTGGAAGAGACGGGCGGGATTGTGGCTCATCAGGTCGGGCACTCGCTCCACGGGCAATACGCCTTCATCGACCATTTCGAGCATGGAGACGAGCGAGAACTGAATCATGGGCATACCAGAGGCGGCCTTCAGTGCTCCGCCTTCTTTCTCGTTGAGCAGGTGGGGTGCATGGTCGGTGGCCACCACGTCTATCAGCCCGCTGGTCAGTGCCTTGCGGAGTGCCAGCTGGTCTTCGGGTGTCTTGACGGAGGGGTTGCACTTTATCTTGGTGCCCAGACGGTCGTAGTCTTCAGTGGAGAACATCAGGTGGGCAATGACGGCTTCGGCGGTTATCTTCTTCTGCTCCAGCGGCTTGTTTTCAAAGAGGGAGAGTTCCTTTTCGGTTGACACATGAGCGATGTGCAGCCTTGCTCCAGTCTCCTTGGCCAGCTGTACGGCAAAGGAGGAAGATTTGTAGCAGGCTTCCACACTGCGGATGCGTGAATGGTAGCGCACGGGGAAGTCGTTCTGCCCCTTGTACTTTTTGCGGAACATCTTGATGTTGTGGTTGATGGTGTCCGTGTCTTCACAGTGTGCCATAATCAGCAGGGGTGATGTCTTGAAGAGCTGGTAGAGCGCCTCCTCTCTATCGACCAGCATGTTGCCTGTGCTGCTGCCCATGAAGACCTTGACACCAGGCACACGGGAGGGGTCGAGCTGTGGCAGCAGGTCAGCGTTGTCATTGGTAGCACCGAAGTAGAAGCTGTAGTTCACGCGGCTCTTGTTGCGGGCGATGTTGAACTTGTGGTTCAGGTCGGCCAGTGTGACGGTCTGGGGATTGGTGTTGGGCATCTCCATATACGAAGTGACACCGCCAGCGGCTGCCGTGCGGCTTTCGCTGGCAATGTCTGCCTTGTAGTCGAACCCTGGTTCTCGGAAATGGACGTGGTCGTCTATCACACCAGGAAAAAGATAAAGCCCCGTTGCATCAATCTCGTTCTCATACGTCTGAGAGGAGTCGTCTGCCGTGAGCACGCTCTGAATCATTTCGTCTTCAATGACTACAGAGCCTACAAACTTCTTTCCTTCGTTTACGATGGTTGCGTTTCTTATGATTGTTCTCATTTCGCTTTCGGATACTTCTTAAACCAGCCGTCAAGTCGGAGCCTGATGACTCCGAAGAAGGCTTCTCCAAAGATGCTTCCGCTCATCTTGCTTACCCCTTCCACTCGGTTGACAAAGACGACGGGCACTTCTTTGATGCGGAAACCGCACTTGTAGGTGGTGAATTTCATTTCTATCTGGAAGGCATAGCCCTTGAAACGAATGGCATCGAGGTCTATGGTCTCCAGCACACGGCGTTTGTAGCACTTGAAGCCGGCAGTGGTGTCGTGCACCTTGAAGCCCGTGACAAGGCGGACATACATGCTGGCAAAATAGGACATCAGCACACGGCCAATGGGCCAGTTGACCACGTTTACTCCTGTGATGTAGCGCGAACCGATGGCCAGGTCATAGCCTTCGTCGGCACAGGCACTGTAGAGGCGTGGAAGGTCGGCGGGGTCATGGCTGAAGTCTGCGTCCATCTCGAATATATAGTCATACTGATGGGCTATGCTCCACTTGAATCCTGCGATATAGGCTGTGCCCAGTCCGAGCTTTCCGGCGCGTTCCAGCAAGAAGAGCCTGTCGGGAAATTCCGTCTGCATCAGCCCTTTCACGATGGCTGCCGTGCCGTCGGGCGACCCGTCGTCAATGACAAGAATGTGGAAACATTTCTCCAGGCCAAACACGGCACGGATAATTTTCTCTATATTTTCCTTCTCATTGTAGGTAGGGATAATCACTATGCTGTCACTTAAATTCATACACCATTCACTCTTTCAGCCGCAAAGATAGCGGAAATCTTTCATTCTGACGGCTTCGTGGCTCAGTTTTTTTCAATTTCATCTAATATTTTCACAGCAGCGGCGATGGTTTTAACATCTTTTACCAGCAAGGAGCGTCTGTCGCCGTCGCGCAACTTGGTTTCCCATGGATGCCAGGAGGCGTATGCAATGATTTTGCTGAAGGCTTCACTCTGGTAATAGAGGCTGCTGAAGTTGCTGGGCATGTAGAGTGCCATGCGGCCCTGCTTGAGGGACACTTTTTCAATGCCCAGCCGTCGGCCCATCCACTTCAGTTGCATCACGCGGATGAGTTCTTCACCCACTTCGGGTATCTGGCCGAAACGGTCGGTCAGCCGGCTGCGGTATGCGTCAATCTGGCGTTGCTCGGTGAAGCCGTCCAGCTCGCGGTAGAGAGCCATGCGCTCGCCGCTGCTGGGCACGTACTCTTCGGGCAGGAAAGCAGGGATGTCGCTTTCTATGTTGGTCTCATCCACAAAGGTGTCGCCCTGAATCTTGCCGTCTTCCGTCAGGCTCTCTTCGGCATACATTTCGGCAAACTCCGTCTCACGCAATTCTGCCACAGCTTCGTTGAGCACCTTCTGGTAAGTTTCGTAGCCCAGGTCGGCAATGAAGCCCGACTGCTCGACTCCCAGCATATTGCCCGCTCCTCGGATGTCGAGGTCTTGCATGGCGATGTGGATGCCGCTGCCCAGGTCCGAGAAGTTTTCGATGGCCTGCAGCCTTCGGCGTGCATCGTCGGGCAGTGCAGCCATGGGCGGAGCTATCAGGTAGCAAAAGGCTTTCCTGTTGCCACGCCCCACACGTCCCCTCATCTGGTGCAAGTCGCTCAGTCCGTAAGTGTTGGCCGAGTTGATGATGATGGTATTGGCGTTGGGCACGTCGATGCCGTTCTCCACAATCGTGGTGGAAATCATCACGTCGTAATCATAATTCATGAAGTCGAGCACAATCTTCTCCAACTCTTCGGGATTCATGCGGCCATGCCCCACACAGACACGTGCATCGGGCACATACCGCTGCACCATTTCAGCCAGACTTTGCAGGTTGTTGATGCGGTTGTTCACGATGAACACCTGTCCGTTGCGGCTCATCTCGAAGTTGATGGCCTCGGCAAAGACTTCGGGCGAAAAGGTGTGGACTTCCGTCTGGATGGGATAGCGGTTGGGCGGCGGTGTCTGGATGACCGACAAATCGCGTGCCCCCATCAGCGAGAACTGCAGGGTGCGCGGAATGGGTGTCGCCGTCATGGTCAGCGTATCGACATTCACCTTCATCTGTCGCAATTTCTCCTTCACAGCCACGCCAAATTTCTGCTCTTCGTCAATGATGAGCAAGCCCAGGTCTTTAAACTTCACCGACTTGCCGATGAGCTTCTGGGTGCCAATCACAATATCTACGCTGCCGTCGACCAGCCCCTGCAAGATGTCCTTCTGCTGCTTCGCAGTGCGGGCACGACTCAAGTACTCCACCCTGGCGGGAAACTCCTTCAAGCGTTTTGTGAAAGTCTGGTAATGCTGATAGGCCAACACCGTAGTGGGCACCAGCACGGCCACCTGCTTGCCGTCGGTGGCAGCCTTGAAAGCGGCTCGGATGGCCACTTCGGTCTTGCCAAAGCCCACATCGCCACAAACCAGGCGGTCCATGGGGCGTTCCTTCTCCATGTCGGCCTTCACCTCCTGCGTAGCCTTCAGCTGGTCGGGCGTATCTTCATAGGCAAAACTGGCCTCCAGCTCATGCTGCATGAAGCCGTCGGGACTATAGGCAAAGCCACGTTCCTGCCGCCGTTTGGCATAGAGGCGAATCAGGTCGCGGGCAATGTCCTTCACCTTCGTCTTCACCCGCTCCTTCATGCGTTCCCAGGCACCACTGCCCAGCTTGCTCACCCGTGGCGGTTCGCCTTCCTTACCTTTATATTTCGACACCTTGTGCAAGGCGTGAATGCTCACATAGATGGTGCCGCCGTCGTGATAGACAATCTTGATTTTCTCCACCATCACGCCGTTCTCCGGCACACGTACCAAGCCGCCAAACCTGCCAATGCCGTGGTCTATATGCACGACATAGTCGCCTGGTTCAAACTGCTGGATTTCCTTCAGCGTCAGGGCCACCTTGCCTTTGCGGGCCTTGTCGGACTTCAGGTTGTATTTATGGTAACGGTCGAAGAGCTGATGGTCCGTGAAGAAACACTGCTTCAGTCCCTCGTCAATGAAGCCCTCGTGGATGGCCTTGTTCACAGGTTCAAAGCGAATCTGCTCATACTCCTCGCTGCCCATCGAACTGAAGATGTCGCGCAAGCGTTCTATCTGCTTTTCCGAGTCGGCAAAGATGTTCAGCCCATAACCCTCGCCCTGCAAACGCAGAAACTCCTGCTTCACCAGGTCGAAGTTCTTGTGGAAAAGCGGCTGCGGCAGGGTATTAAACACAATGTCACCTCCCTGAGGCCTCAGTTCCACCAGGCGGAAAGCCGACACAGTCCTGACGAAAGCCTCGCCCTGCATCATCACATGGTCACGCAGCAGGTCGCTGCCCAGCTTTGCCTCCTTGTCCTCGGTGAAAGCCTGGGCCGAAAAGCCCTGCTCGTATATCTGCCCCACTTTCTCACACACATACACCATGTCGTGCGCCACCAGCACGGTGTCTTTGGGCAGAAAGTCGAAGAACGGCACATAGTCCGTATCGGTCTGCGCCATCTCCGGCACCACCGTCATGGCCTCCACCTTCTCCTGCGAGAGCTGTGTCTGCACATCAAACGTGCGAATGCTGTCAACCTCGTCGCCGAAGAAATCTACACGAAAGGGCGTTTCGTTTGAGTAAGAATAAATGTCAACAATGCTGCCACGGATGGCAAACTGCCCCGGCTCATACACATAGTCCGTGCGCTGCATACCCAGCTCCAGCAACTTCTGTTCCAGCAGGTTCAGGTCGAACAGCGAACCCACCTTCACAGGAATGGTGCACAGCGACAAGTCGCGCCGCGACACCACCTTCTCTGCCACAGCATCGGGATAAGTCACCACTGCCAGCCCCTCGGTGGTCTCACCTTGCAGACGGGTCAGCACCTCGGTACGCAGAATCTCGTTGGCGGCATCTTTCTGGTTGAAACGGATGGCACGTCGATAGGACGAAGGGAAGAACAGCACACTGCCCTCCCCCAACATCTGCACCATGTCGTGGTAGAAATAACCAGCCTCATCCACATCGTCCAGAACGAACAACTGTGTTTGCCCCCTCAAAGCCCCATCACAGCGCAAGGCCGCAAAAAACATTGCGGCTGACGAACCTTTGAGTCCGCCAACCCGCAACCTGTCAATCTTACTGTTAGTTAAGGCCTTGCCAAGTGATTTTGCTTCACGACTCGAAGCAAGCTGTTTAAGAAGTGTGTCGGTAAGCACGAGCAAATAACTGAACAAAAAGCACTGCCTCGCGACTCGGAGTCAAGGCTCTCGGTTTCATCTGGATTACTTTCGACTTTCTTCTTGTGTGTAGATGAGGGGTAGAGTTTACCATAGGCAAAGAGGATTTAAGTGTTTACCATGTATTGCTTCACTACTATTAACGGAAGAAGCGTCTCATTTATTATTCAGCCTGATAAAATATTTTATCTTCGGAGTGCGAAGCATCCGCTCGCGCCAGCCCCTCAGATAGGCAAACCACTCGTCCGCCGAGTGATAGCCTTCTTCCTCCATGTCGGCACAGAACGTCACGTAATACTTCAGGAAGTGCTGACGGTTCATGCGCAGCTTACACATATATTGCAGCGAGTCTTCCGCAGTGCCGGCAAAGAAGTCTGCCGGAACATACACGCCCAGCCCCACGGCTTCGGGCTGATACAGCTCCTTCTTGCCATAGTCGGGATAGTCCTTGCCCCACGAAGCCGCCAGCCCGTTCCCCTGAGTCCAGCCCACAGCCTCGGTGCCCACACGCTGCACACCCGTGCACAGCTGCAAATGGCGCAGCGGGCCGTCGCTCTCCACCTGCACCTCCACCTCGCGGTGTCCGGCATACAGGATGTAGCGGGTGCGCACATTGTTGCCATTCCAGCCCATGTCCTTCATCTCCACCACCGTGCGCAACGGCCCGTAGGCCACCACGCGCTGACCACGCACCTTCACGTCGTCAATCAGCACCGGACTACCACCCTTCAGCTCACGCAACGTGCCGCAGCCCATGCTGCCGCCTGCCCACAGCACATCGTTGCCATAGCCAGCCTCCAGGTCTTCCTTCACACTGTAGAAGTGGGTCTTCTCCAGCTCCAGCCTGCGCTTCCGCTTGCCATAGAGGTCAATGTTCTGGCGGTTATCCACATACACACGGAAAGCCGTCAGCTCGCTCTCGAACTCTGCCCCATGCGGGTACACATCTTTAAATATATAGCTGTCGCCCGGAGCCTCGATGCCGTGGATGGTTGGCAACTTACCGTACTTATCGTTCAGTCCCATGTGGGCATACACCCTGGCGGGATACTCCTTCTGCGTTCCACGGCCACTGATGGTCACCTTGTACTTCCGCTTCTGCATGGGCTGCACATCGGCCAGGAACACCAGCTCATCCACACGGCAGTCGCCGTCCATGTCGTCCAGCTGGCAGGGCACCTCACGTCCGTTCAGCACTACCTTGGCCGACTTCACATCGAAGTGTACCCGTCGCACGTCCACCACCACAGGCACATCGCGCCAATCGTCCATCGCCGTGTTCTTCACGTGCACCGTAAACGTCCGCTGCTGCGCTGCGGCAAACAAGCTTACAAACCCTATCAATAGCAAACAATATCTCTTCATACCATCAGATTTTGCTGCAAAAATAAGGGTTTAAATCCAATTCCCCATGAAAAATCCGAGAAACTTCGTAACTTTGCCGAAAATTCAGATACTTATGATTGATTCCAGCATCCTGCAAGGCAAAAAAGCAGCCTACTTCACCCTGGGCTGCAAACTCAACTTTGCAGAAACCTCAGCCCTCGGCCAGTCGCTCCAGTCCTACGGCGTACAGACCGTGCAGAAGGGGCAGCAAGCCGACATCTGCATCATCAACACCTGCTCCGTCACCGAAGTGGCCGACCAGAAATGTCGCCAGGCCATCCGCCGCCTCGTCCGCCAGCACCCACAGGCCCTCGTCGTGGTCACTGGCTGCTACGCCCAGCTACAGCCCCAGCCCATCCTCGACACCCCCGGCGTTGACCTCGTCCTTGGCACCGACCGCAAGGGCGACATCATCCCCGCCATCATGGAAAGAATGTCGCAAGGCCAACCCACCCCTCGCCCAGCAGGGGGAGAAGGGACGGAGGCGCAGGGAGCCTTCTTCCCCTCCTGCTCCCACGGCGACCGCACACGCTACTTCCTCAAGGTGCAAGACGGCTGCAACTACTTCTGCACCTACTGCACCATCCCCCTGGCACGGGGCCGCTCGCGCAACGGCAGCATCCAGAGCCTCGTGCAGCAGGCCCGGCAGGTGGCCAGCGAGGGAGGCAAGGAAATCGTCATCACGGGCGTAAACATCGGCGACTTCGGGCGCACCACGGGCGAGACCTTCCTCCAGCTCGTACAGGCACTCGACCAGGTGGAGGGCATAGAGCGATACCGCATCTCCAGCATCGAACCCAACCTGCTCAGCGACGACATCATCGACTACTGTGCACAGTCCAGCCGCTTCATGCCCCACTTCCACATACCCCTGCAGTCGGGCAGCGACACCGTCCTGCAACTGATGCACCGCCGCTACGACACCGCCCTCTTCCGCCACCGCGTGGAGCACATCAAGCGGCTCATGCCCCACTGCTTCATCGGCGTGGATGTCATCGTGGGCACACGTGGCGAGACAGCGGAGCTTTTCCAGGAGTCCTGCCAGTTCATCCAGTCACTGCCCATCAGCCAGCTCCACGTCTTTTCCTACAGCGAGCGGCCCGGCACCCGCGCCCTGCAAATTCCCCATGCAGTCAGTCCGCAGGAGAAACACGAGCGCAGCCAACAGCTGCACGCACTCAGCGACGAGAAGCTCCACCAGTTCTATGCCGCCCACAGCGGACAGACCCGCCCCGTCCTCTTTGAGCACGCACCCCGCACCAAGCCCATGCACGGATTCACCGACAACTACATCCGCGTGGAGATTCCCAACACCCCCACCCTTGCCGGACACATACAACCCACCCTGCTGGGCGACTTCAACACCAAGGGCGATGCCCTGCGCGGCACCATCTAATTGGCAGCCCACCCCACCCGCAACCGCCCACCATTGAGAACAGGACATATACGCCCGACATCTTCCAAAAACAAAAGAAAACAAGAAAAAACAGGGTTTTGCACGGTTTTTTCTTGTTTTCTTTTGTTTTTTCTTGTTTTTCCAAAGACCGCGACTGCGGTACAAAAGACCGCACCTCACCTTTGCCTCCCCTCCCTTCCGAACAGCCACCACAGCTCCACTGCACAAGATTCTAAAAGATGTTAGCAATGCGCCGCGCTCACGTAGGCAATCATTTGCGACTAATTGCCTACGTGAGCGCGACGCATTGCCTACGCGACTCCACAACATTCACATCCTAACCCATTCAGCTTGTTTTTATTGCCTCTCACAGCCCGAAATCCATCCGTGTTCCACCCAAAAACAAATACATTTTCATCAAAAGCAACACTATTTAACACACGAATAATCCATGAATTACCCATAAAACTTCTATGTAAGCCAATAAGCAATTTAGCCCAGATTTTAACGGCTTTTGTACATTTTGCGTCTGGTTCGCGTTAACAAAAAAAAAAAAAACGAAAGGTTTACTAAAGAATTGTTAGCAGTAGCACCAATCACTGTACCTTTGCACACGAATTTCAATTCCCCCGTGCGCCAACTATATTACTTTTATATATAAACACTAATTTTCTAAATCAAAAGCGTATGAAAATCTTTACGTTAAAGACGCTCTTCATGAGCGCACTGCTCTGTGTAGGATTAAGTGCATGGGGCGAAACTTCAACACTTACTTTTACAAAAGCTTGTGGTGGCTATGGTACAGCTGATGACGGCACAACATGGACTGTTACATCAGATGGGGCTGAATCCAACTTCGACAATGACAAGGGCATTCATTATGGAACAGGTAGCAAGGCTGTTCAGTATATCACACTTTCAACATCAAGCATTACTGGCACCATTTCAAAAATCGTGGTTAATGCATCTACGGCATCAACTGTAGGAGATGCTGTTCTAAATGCAACTGTAGGAGGGGCCTCATTTGGAGAACAAGGACAAAACGCTTCCTCAACAGCAACCGATTATACCTTTACAGGTTCTGCTACAGGTGAGATTGTAGTTTCTATTATAAGGCCATCAGCAACTAAAAGTGCGCTTTATGTAAAAAGCATTGCTGTCACCTATACAGCGGCCTCTGCATCGCCTCTTTCATCTATCGCGCTCAGCGGTAACTACCTTACAGAATTCTATGTGGGTGACGATTTCTCAAACGAAGGCATGACCGTTACGGCCACTTATGAAGACAATTCCACCAAAGATGTCACCTCGGAAGCCGCTTTCTCTGGCTACGACAAAACCAGAACAGGCGAACAGACCGTAACCGTCAGCTACACAGAAGCGAGTGTGACAAAAACTACGATTTACAACATAATTGTCAATGCCAACCCAACCCACAACGTGACATGGAACGTGAATGGCACGACAACAACGGAAGAGTATGAAAGAGGTACGACAATTACATTCCCCGCAAATCCCGAAGAACTTTGCGGTAAGTCGTTTGTAGGCTGGACTACTGAAGCTATTTCTGGTACGACAGACACCGAACCCGCTTTCGTTTCTTCCGCAAAGATGGGCAATGAAGATGTGACTTATTATGCTGTATTTGCAAATGGCTGCATAGTTACAGACGAACTGACACAAGCGACAACTGGAGCTTCAGCTAATTCTTATTCTGAATGGAGCGATAAAACACTGTCATCATCTGCTGTTTATGCAGGACAAAGTGCTGGTGGTACAACTACTAATCCATCCATTCAGCTTCGTTCAAGCAATAACAACAGTGGCATCATTTCTACAACATCCGGAGGAAAGGTTACAAAAGTTTCCGTTGAATGGAATTCCTCAACAACATCAGGAAGAACACTTGATATTTATGGTAAGAATACAGCTTATACAGCCGCATCTGATTTATACAATACATCAAAACAGGGAACAAAACTTGGCAGCATAGAATGTGGAACAAGCACAGAATTAATAATCAGCGATGAATACACATATATTGGCGTGCGTTCAAACAATGGTGCATTGTATCTCGACAAACTTTCCATCAGATGGGGAGAATTTACGGACTATTGCACAACAGTTGTTGCTCCTTCCGTAACAGTTTCAGCAGCTGGTTATGCTACTTACACAACAGATGTGGCTGTTGACTACAAGGCATCTGGTGTTACCGCATACGTTGTTTCTGCTGTAACAGATGACAAGGTTACGCTGACAGAGGTTGAAAGTGTTCCAGCCAACACCCCTGTTGTAGTAAAGGCTGAAACTGCAGGTACATACCCATTGACTGTCATTGAAAGTGCAGATGCTGTAGGCACAAACTACTTGAAGGTTTCTGATGGTACAAAAGTCGGTGGTGACAATGTGTTTGCTTTGGCAAAGAAGGATGGTGAAGTAGGTTTCTACGCTGTTAGCAACACTGTCACTATTCCTGCTGGCAAATGCTATCTTGATGGTACAGCCAATGCCAAGTCTCGCCTCTGCCTCAGCTTCGAGGGTGAAGACGCTACAGGCATCCAGACTGTGAAGAACATCAAGGCTGACGGCGTATATTACAACCTGCGCGGCCAGCGTGTAGTGAACCCCATGAAGGGCATCTACATCCTGAACGGAAAAAAGATTTTGGTAAACAACTGAAATTGAGGTAGAGGCTTTACAAAAATTGGGACAAATTAAATCATTAATGATGATAAATTTTCTCATTGTCCCACAGACTGCAAGAAATTGTCTCACGATTTGCAATAGATTATCTTACGAATTACAATAAAATTATCTCACAAATCATGATAAATTTCTCCAAATTAACGATTTAATTTGTCCCAATTTCTGTAAAGCCCCCCACATTAACGTTAAACATACAAACAATATTCAATTAAATAGAACACCATTATGAAAAAGACATATATCACTCCTGCTCTCCATGTAGAGCAAATCCAAGTGGAACTGCCCATCGCTGTATCAAATCCGACAGAAATGACCAAGAGCGCAGACCCAGCAAAGGCCATTACAAACGAGACAGAAATCCTTACCAAGGACCGTGGCGAATACGGTGACGACACCACCTTCGGCGACCTCTGGTAAGAGTCAACATAAAAAGAGGGGGGCTACACAGCCGGCTGTGAAGTCGCAGCCCTACCCTCTGTTAGTGTTTTAAATTAATAATATAAGTAAAAAAACTTTGGGCAGTCCACTCGCTGTGAAGCGCAGGACTGCCCCTCTTTTTTAAGACAACTTTGCCAATAGGACGAGAAATAATGTGCATTTACATTTATTTAACAGTACTGTTAAGCGTAAGTAATATAAAAAATGCTAATTTTGCCGCACTATTCTGACATTAACCCAACAACCTATACTGATACAATTGTATTTTTACTAACTTATAATCATGAAGAAAGTATTTTATGGAGCCGTTTTTTTCGGCGCATTGCTGACGTGCGGGTGTGAGAACACCTTCAAGGACGTGTATGGCGATGTGAACGAAAATACCAAACCGGAATGGCTCGGAGGGAGTATTTACTCCGAATTGCAGAATCCTGACGGTGAAAAGCTGACGGGGTCGTTCTCGAACTACCTGAAGCTGATTGACGACCTGGGCTATGCCGAGACGTTGAACCGCACAGGTAGCAAAACGATTTTCCCCGCAAACGACGAGGCGTTTGCACGTTTCTTTGCCAAGAACGACTGGGGTGTGTCAACCTATGAGGAGCTGACCTTTGCTCAGAAGAAGTTGCTGCTGTATTCGTCCATGCTGGACAATGCGCTGCTGGTGCGCATGTTGTCCAACGCCTACGGGGGTACCAAGGATGGTCTGCCGATTATCACTGAGGATGTGGCCATCAAGCACCCGACCAACCTCAGTGTGATTGACACTATTGAGTACATTGCTCCGGCCAACATGCCCAAGAACAACAGTTGTTGGGACCAGTGGCGCGAAGGCACAAAGGGCATATATGCCATCAGGGACAACACGGTTCCGATGTTGGTGCACTTCACACGCGAGCAGATGGTGAAAAATGGTATCACCACAACAGGCGAAGGCTCGGACTTCGAGATTCTGACAGGCGAGAAGTATGATGCCGAAGCCAAGAATGTGTATATTTTTGACAACAAGGTCATCCACTCGGACGTGACTTGTCAGAATGGCTATATCCACCAGGTGCAGAATGTGCTGGTGCCGCCGGGCAACCTGGCGCAGGTGATTGCCAAGCAGGGCAACACCAAGTATTTTAGCCACATTCTGGACTACTATGCTATGCCCTACCTGGACGCAACCAACACGAAAAACTATAATGACTGGGTGCAGCAGTATCAGGAAGATGCTGCCAAGTATGGCTATGTGCAGCACGACTCGGTGATGCAGATTCGCTACCTGAGTTCGCGTTCGCAGAATGCTCCGCTGGTGACCGACCCGAATGGTTCGAAGAAATCCACGACGGAAGTATTGCGCTACGACCCAGGATGGAACCAGTATTACCCCGCTGACAGCTATGGGGAGGGTGGCGACCAGAAGCAGATTAGCGACATTGCTGCCATGTTTGTGCCGACGGACGAAGCCTTCGAGAAGTATTTCCTGAAGGGCGGTGCCGGTGAATATATAATAAATGTGTATGGCAAGAAGCCGAACACAAAGGAGAACCTGCTGGAGAACCTCGATACGCTGTTCATTGCCCGTGCGCAGATTCTGACGGCCTTTGTGCGCAACTTGCAGCAGCCTTCTTTCACAAGCACCGTGCCCAGCAAGTTTGAGACTATCGTCAACGACGCAGGCGAGAACCTGGGCATGAACATGTCGAAGCTACAGGTTGCCGAGAATGGCCGCTACGACATCAAGATTGCCAACAACGGCGTTGTCTATAAACTGAACGAGATGATTGCACCTGATGAGTACAGTGCGGTGCTGGCACCTTCTTCTACTTATCAGGATATGCACACGATGGACTGGGCAGTGCAGGATTGGCATTCTTCTTCCACAACAAGTTACCTGTCGCTGGACTTCAAGTACTTCTTGCTGGCCATGAAAGCCAACTATGCGTTCTTCATCCCCGATGACGATGCCTTCGATTGCTACTATCTGGACCCGACCACACTGGGGCACGACACCCCTGAAATGCTCCACATCTATTATGACAAGGAGAAGAGGAGCGAACCAAAGATTCAAGCAGAGAGCTTTGCCTACGACCTGGCAACCAACACGGTTGGCGAGCGTCTGGCCACGGTAGAGGTTGGCTCTGTGGCAACCCCCAACCCACGCATCAAGTCGGCCTTGACCGACATCCTGAACTACCACACCGTGGTGCTGAATCATGGCGACACCATCGGCATCACCAACATGAACCACTACTACAAGACGAAGCATGGTGGAGAAATCTATGTAGATTACGGCACCAACCCTCGCAACAAGATAGAGGTGAAGAGCGGTGCTGCCATCGACAACGGTCTGGAGAGTGCCAAGACTTACGACAGCAGTACGGGCAAGGCCAGCTACTTCAGCCAGGCCAACGGTACGGCCTACCGCATAGACCGCATCATCCAGCCAACCATCATCAGCGTGTCGGAAATGCTGCGCAAGAGCGAACTTCCCTTCCAGGCTTTCCACGAGGCATGTGCTGGTTTTGCCAATGCCGAACTGCTGAACTGGATTGGTATCTCTGACCAAGAAGATGATTTCCACAGAACAGAGCAGGAGCGATATCAAATCTTTACCCAGAATGACGGTTCCTACCAGTCGCTGGACGCAGTGGATGGCAACGTGAAGATGTTCAACACCTATAACTATACGCTCTACGCGCCCAACAACGAGGCCATGCAGAAGGCATACGATGCAGGTCTGCCCAGCTGGGACGAGATTGTGGAAATCTTCGAGAAACATTCCGAGCAGTTCCCCGACAGCTGCCCGGAGCCATACGCCACCGTGCTGAAGAACAAGGTGACTGTGCTGAAGAACTTCTGCCGCTATCACTTCCAGAATACAGCCCTGTATGCTGACAACACCGTGGATGGCGGCACTTACCAGAGCCTCTACACCAACAACTATGGTCTGGCACAGGAATACAAGGTTGCTGGCGGTAGCGGTGTCATCACCGTGACCGACGCTTCCGGCACGGCTCACATCATCAACGCAAACGATGCCAGCAAGGTGTGCAACAAGATGACACGCGACTATTGGCTGAACAACGACCGCCGCTATGCCAGCTCAATCGCCACGTCGTCGTTCTGCGTGATTCACGAAGTGACCGAACCTTTCTATTACAACAAGTCGAAACGCTACGATGCAGCCTGGGCCAGCAACGACCCCACACAGGACGCGGTGTGGAGCGCAGCCAAGAGCCGTGGAATAGCAAAGAAGACGGTGGTAAAGCGAACAAGATAATAACCTTAAAACAACTCCAACTATGAACAATATATCATTAGGCAAAAACAGAATAGGTGCCCTGCTACTAACGGTGCTGATGTGCATGGTCTCTGGAGTCACAATGGCTCAGGGAATACGCATTTCGGGTACTGTTAATGACGAAATGGGACCTGTCATGATGGCAAACGTGGTAGAGCGTGACGGCAACAACCGTATCATCAACGCCACGACAACCGACTTTAACGGTAACTTTGCCATGGCAATCAAGAGCACGAAGAACAAGCTGGTTGTCTCCTACGTGGGTAACAAGACCCACACCGAGGTCATCGGCAACAAGAAAGTCTTCAAGATCTTCATGGAATCAGAGACTCAGCTGCAAGAAATTGTGGTGAAGGCAGAGAAGAAGTCAAGCGTGGGCGGACTGAACATCCCCGTGCGCGAAATGACAGTGGCAACACAGACGTTCAACATGGAAGACGTGGAGGGTCTCTCCTTCACCAGTGCCGATGAAGCCCTGCAGGGTGAAATCGCAGGTCTGGACATCGTGGCCAACTCTGGTAACCTGGGTGCCGGTACTCAGATGCGTCTGCGTGGTGTGACCACCATCAACGGTGATGCCAACCCGCTGATTGTTGTTGATGACAAGATTTTTGACAATCCAGACGAGAACTTCGACTTCCAGAACGCTACAGACGAGCAGTATGCGTCGCTCCTCTCGGTGAACGTGGACGATATTGCCAAGATTGACGTGCTGAAGGACGCTGCCGCCACAGCCATCTGGGGTGCCTACGGTGCCAACGGTGTCATTCAGATTACTACCAAGCGCGGTGTGCGTGGCAAGACGAAGGTGAACTTCTCCTATAAGTTTACCGGCACATGGATGCCCAAGGGCTACAAGCTGCTGAATGGTGATGACTACACCATGATGCTGAAGGAGGAATTCTACAATCCCTCGCAGAGCAGTACAGCGACGGCAAACATCAACGAGTTGAACTACAACAGGTCGTGGGCTGAGTATGAAAACTGGAACAACAACACCGACTGGGTGAAGGAGGTTTCCGACTTCGGTAAGCTGCACAACTTCAACCTGAACATTACGGGTGGTGGCGAGAAAGCCCGCTTCCGCATTTCGGGCAGCTATGACCACCAGAGTGGTTCCATCATCAAGCAGCGTCTGGACCGTCTGACCACCCGACTGGTATTGGACTACGACGTGAGCGACCGCATCCGGTTCTCGACAAACTTCGCCCTTACCTATACAAATAACCAGAAGAACTTTACAGACTTGCTGGCTATTGCACAGGCCATATACCCCAACATGGCTGTTTATCGGCAAAATGCTGATGGCTCGGATACAGATGAGTATTACCACGCCAGCTTAACGACTGACCAGCTGAACCTTACCTATAAGGATAAGATAAACGGAGAAAGCTTGACACTGATTAGTCCGAACCCCGTTGCCATCGCCAATAAAGCTTGGAAGAAAGAATCCACATACCGCATTACGCCAGACTTCACACTGCGTTATGAATTGCTGGGCAAGGATGCAGACCAGCATCGACTGACGTTGTCGGCCAACGTGGACTTCGATATTTATGCCAACAGCTCTCCCTCCTGGTTCCCTGCCGACCTTGCCGACATCAACCGAACTGGTACTGGATGGACGACCAATACCTATAATGTAAGTGGTGCATCAGAGAGCAACCGCTTCAAGATTGGTGCAGAAGGTAAGCTGCAATACGTGCCACACTTCAACAACGAGAACTGGTCGGCCATGGCCATGTTGCGCTATCAGATGCACACCTCAAAGAGCAACGGACAGACCGTCACCATGCGCGACCTGCCTTCAGGCATTATCTCGACAACGGCAGAAGGAGCCTACTCTGCCATGGCGAGCAGCACAAGCCGCTCCGCTGACGAGAACATCCTGTTCAATGCACACGCTTCCTACAAGAGCATCTACAGCCTTGGTTTCAGTATGCGTATGGACGGCAGCTCGAAGTTCGGCCCTTCACACAAGTGGGCAGCATTCCCCGGTGTCTCTGGCCGCTGGAACATCATCGACGAGAAGTTTATCCGCAGCTGGATGCCAGAAGTCGTGTCTATGTTGGCCGTGCGTGCCAGCTACGGTATCAATGGACGTGCACCAACGACAGACTACCTTGTATATAATAAGTATAGTACCAGTGCCGGCTATTATGGCAACGGAACAGACCTTGCTCAATATGCAGCCGTCGATGGCATGAAGCTGGACGACCTCCGCTGGGAAAAGACTACTTCCATCAACATTGGTGGTAACTTGAACTTCTTTGAAGACAGGCTGGCCATTGATTTCGACTACTATCGCAAAAATACCTCAGACCTGCTGATGACCAATGTGAAGATTCCAGGCTCCACTGGTTACAGTGCCTTGTCGTGGTACAATGCGGGCAAGATGACCAACAACGGATGGGAACTGAACATCAGCGGTAGAGACTTCGTGAAGATTGGCAAAGACTTCTCTATCAGCGTAAACTTCAACATTGCCCAGAACGTGAATAACATCAAGGAAATGGATGACCGTGTGCTGAGTGCCATCAATAGCAAATGGGATTCTGCCAGTCGTGGCACTTACCTGAACCGCATCCAGGAGGGCAACCCGCTGGGTTCCATCTATGGCTTGCGCTACAAGGGCGTATATCAGTACACCTATTCTTATCTGGAGAACTACCGCAAGGAGAACAGCCTGTCAACAGAAGAATATCGTGCCTGGATTAACGAGCAGATTGACGAAGGCAAGACATTCCCTGTGGCTTTAGATGCCAATGGCCACGTCTTGATGACCAACCAGGGTACGCCACAGCGCATGGTTTACAACTATGACAACGGTTCACCCACTTATGAGTTCAACGGCGGTGATGCCATCTACGAAGATGTCAACAACGACGGACAAATCAATGCACTCGACGTGGTTTACCTGGGCAACGCCATGCCAAAGTTCAATGGTGGTTTCAGCCTTACCTTCAAGTACAAGCGCTGGAAACTGGTGGCACGTTTCAACTACCGTGCTGGCAACAAGATTGTGAACGCCGCACGCATGAATCTGGAGAACATGTACACAGCCAACAACCAGACGGCTACCGTGAACTACCGCTGGCGCAAGGATGGAGACTCTACTCCTATCCCACGTGCACTTCGAGGAACAGGCTACAACTGGCAGGGTTCAAGCCGCTATGTGGAAGACGGCTCGTTCCTGCGTTTCCAGAACCTGCAGCTCTCCTACTCGTTCCCGCAGAAGCCACTGAAAAAGCTGGGCATCAGCAGCCTTGCTCTCTACTTCTCCATGAACAACCTTTACTGCTGGACAAAGTATAGCGGTGTTGACCCAGAAGTCTCCATCGGCGGCTGGGGCGTTGCTACGGATAACTCCAAGACGCCTCGTTCAAAGCAGTTCACAGCTTCTTTAAATATTGGATTCTAAAAATAGTCTATCATCATTATGAAAAAGTACTTATATATAATCCTTTCAAGTCTTCTTGCCGTATCGTGTGTTGATACCAACCTGCTCCCAGACGACAAGACTGTGGACGAAGATTTCTGGAAGACAAAATCGGACGTGGCACTGATGGTAAACGGTGCATACGCCCAGATGCTGAACAACACCCTGTTGACGAACCTCATCGTGTGGGGAGACTTCCGCAGCGATGAACTGGTGCAGTCTTCAGGCATATCGAGCGGCAGCGTGTACGAGGCTTTGCGTCAGATTGGTACAGCCAACATCGAGACCACCAATACTTACACAAACTGGCAACCACTCTATGCTGTCATCAATTATTGCAACATTGTCATCATGAAGGCTGCCGACGTAATGAACAATGACCCAAGCTACACGCAGGGCGACTACCTGAACGACATTGCCCAGATGAAGACACTGCGTGCACTCTGCTACTTCTACTTGGTACGCAATTTCCGCGACGTGCCTTACATCACAAGCGGTTATATGCAGAATAGCCAAGAAATGAATGTGCCCCAGACTGCTCCAGAAACCATACTCAATGGCTGTATTGCAGACCTGAAGGAATCGGCCAACAACATCGTTGACCCGACCGCCTACAACAACTGGAAGGCGAAGGGATGGCTCAACAGGGATGCTGTCTATAGCATTCTGGCCGACATTTACTTGTGGAAGGCTTCTGTTCATCACAACGATGCCAGCTATGATGCAGCCGCTGACTATCAGCAGTGCATAGACTACTGCAACCTCGTCATTGACTCCAAGAACGGAGCACACCGCTACGGCCCGATGGAAATCATCGATGAAACCAACCTCTACCCCGCCTTGGCCAAATATAACAGGGACTACACCGACCTGTTCATTGACCAGAATGGTGAGGAAAGCATCTTTGAGCTGCAATTTGACGGTGTGAACAACTCCAACTCTGCTGTTTGCACAATGCTTTACAAGTATCAAAACAATAATTCAAATTACGGCTATCTGAAGGCAGCCAAGATGTTCGGCAAGTCGGGAACAGACAACAAGGTGTTCCCCCAGCAGTACGATGGCCGAAAAATCAAATTCATCTTTGATGCCAACAACCAAAAGGGGGATTTGGAACAGTACGATGTGCGCAAGATGATTGTTTCCACTACGGCATCGTCCTATGGTGCTCCTTCTGGTGCAGCCCAAAGCCGACAGGCAGACCGCGCAAACACTCGCTTCGCCCAGAATTACATCATCTATCGCATGACAGACATCATGCTGATGAAGGCTGAAGCCATGGGACAGCTTGCAACGGGCGACGACGACATCATGCTCCGCCAGGCTTACAACATCGTGAAAGCCGTCAACGACCGCGCACATCCAGAGGGACTGTATTCTGACACTCTGCGTTTTGCAACCGGGAAGAGCATCCAGGGCACAGCCATCAACACGAAGCTTGGTTTTGAAGAACTCGTGCTGGAGGAACGTCTGCGCGAACTCTGCTTCGAGGGCAAGCGTTGGTATGACCTGCTCCGCTACAACTATCGCCACACAGAAGGCGTGAACTATAACACGCTCTTGGCTGATCAAGGCGGAAACTACGCCGTCAACTACCGTCCTATGCTGACACTGATGGCACGCAAGCTGGAATCGCCCGATGGCCTCATCACGAAGATGCCGACAGAGCCATACTTGTATATGCCAATCAACGAAGCCGAGACGGAAGTAAACCCAGAGCTTAAGCAGAATCCTGTCTATAGTTCATCTGACAAATGGGAAAAGAATTACTAACAGAAAGGAGTAAGAAATTTATGAAAAAGAACAAGCTATTCAATAAGATTCAGGCACTTTCCATCACAGCCATGGTTGTTGCGGCTCTTACTTCTTGTAGTAATGAGCCAGACGGAGAGAATCTATATACTGCCACAGGAAAAACCATCACAGAGTATTTGCAGGAAGACCCCGACCTCTCATCTTTCCTCAAGATTATGGAGAAAGTGGAAATGGACAAGTCGCTTGCTGCATACGGACAATTTACGTGCTTTGCCCCATCCAATGCTGGCATCGCTGCATACATTGATGTTTTGTACAATGACGAACACGCTCCCATGCCCCACAATGGCATGACCAGCAACACGCTGGAAGCCCTGCTGGAGAGGGATAGCCTCTGCAATGACATTGCAAAATACCACCTCTCTTCAGGTATTCACAACATTGTTGACATGAGCGGCGAAGGTACCACCATCAACACCATGCTGGGCTACCCCATGTCAACATCCATCGACTCCGTCGGACGCACGACCCTCAACAGCGTTTCGCACATCATCAGTGCTGACAACGAAGCCGTCAACGGCGTGTTCCATAAAGTGGACAGCGTCATCGCACGCGACACACGTCTGTTGCCCGACGTGCTCCATAGCCTGGACGGGTATTCCATCTTCTATCAGGCACTCATGAAGACGGGGCTGTGTGACTCTGTTCTGAAGAAAGACAAGGGCAAGACATTTGACGTTAAGGACAAGACCGACACAACGGGCGATGTACTGTATAGTCCAACTGAATGTAAAATTCGCTACACCATCTTCGCGGAATCAGACGAAGTGATGGCCAGTGCGGGCATCCACTCTTTCGATGACCTTGTAGAGTATGCCAATAGCAAATATGGCAATGCTGCCGACTGGTATCACTATCTGAACGAAAAGGGTCTGGAAGTCAATACGGGCACAACAGACGAAGACTTCAAACTGCGCAACAACGCATTGAACATGTTCGTTGCTTACCACATCTTGTATGCAGGTATGTCGAAAGACCAGTTGGTGTTCGAGAAGCGTTCAAACAACAAGTGGAACTACAACGTCAACCAGTGTGGTGGAGAGCCTTACGACTATTACGAGACCATGTTGCCCAACACACTCCTCAAGATTTGGGAGCCACAGCCAGGTACCACATTGTATATCAACCGTTGGAAACTGAACAACACACTGACCAACGAAGTGGGCACACGTGGCTCTAACGACATGCACCCCATGCAGATTGCTGGTGGCGTGAGAGGCGGAGTGAGAATCGACCAAACACTCAACAAGGCTGCTCACAATGGATATATCCACGCCATTAACAGTATGCTCATTTATGATTCCAATGTTCCCAACGGCGTGCTCCATGAGCGTCTGCGTTTCGAGGCTACCACATTCCTTGTTGAGTTCATCAACAACGGTTTCCGCTACAACACAATGGCAGAAATGTCGGCTATGAACGGCGGTGGCTCTGGTGCCCGCATCGCATTCCCCGTCGATTATTTTGACAATGTATATTGCTATAACGGAGAACAGACCAAGGTGCGTTACAACGTGAACGGAGACTACCGTGCATACCAGGCCAATGCCTTCCAGGGCTGGGGACAGTATGACGTGGCCATCAAGTTCCCCCACGTGCCGACAGGCACTTACGAACTCCGCTTGTTCTATTCACCAATGGACCATGGCGGATTCATGCAGTTCTATCTTGGCACCAGCACAAATGTACAAGAAATGCAAGTGCTCGGATTGCCACTGGATGTCCGTGTTCCTGGACGTGACGAGCGCATCGGCTGGACCGATGCCAGCGAAGAGGATGACCTTGGCATTGCATCGGACAAAGCACTCCGCAACCGTGGATATATGCGTGCCCCGTACAGTTTCCGTGGTCACCCCGACACTCAGGACGAAGGTACAACAGGTGCAGGTAACTGCCGCACAGATGGAACCATCACCCTGCGCAAACTGTTCGACCCGATGCTCTTCAAACAGAGCGAAGACTACTGGTTCCGTTTCAAGAACATGATTTCGGATGACTCTGAATTAAAGTGGCAATTAGACTTCATCGAACTCGTTCCGGTTGACATTATTAATAATGACCAGTACGAGGAAGACTGGATGTAATTTGCACTATACATCGGCACAACCGAATGACATAAACATCAAACAACTGACAAATATGAAAATACAGAAATATATTGGTTTCACGATGATGGCAGTAGCCCTGCACACTGCCACATCCTGTTCCGACTGGAAGGATTGGAACGATGTGCAATCGGATTCCAACATGGCTGCAACTCAAACGCTGTGGGAAAACATTGCAGAAAAACCTGAATTGGCAAACTTCAAGCAGATTCTCGAACACACGGGAATGCAGGAACTATTCAGTGCCAACAAATACTACACCGTGTGGGCACCGACATTGACGAGTGCTCAACGCGACTCCATCTTGAACCTTGACAGCGCAGTCATTGTTGACCAGTTCATCAACAACCACATAGCAGAATACAACCATCAAGCTACGGGCATTTTGGCTGAACGTATCCACACGCTAAACGAAAAGTCCTACAATTTTTCTGGTGAGAATGGAATCTACCAGTTCAATGATGTGAACATTGTGGAGAAGAACATTCCCAGCACTAACGGAACCATACACATCCTCCAAGGAAAATCGCCCTTCCTTCCGAATGCTTACCAGAACATCTGGATGGTTAGCAACATGGACTCCATTGCCAATTACTTCAAAAAGTATGAACTGACGAGACTGGACGAAAGCAAATCTGTAGCAGGTCCGATGGTCAATGGTAAACAGACCTACATCGACTCGGTGATGATTACGTACAACTCCATGTCAAATGCCATCAATGCAAAGCTTGACTCGGAGGATTCCCTGTACACATTCATTATGCCAAACGATGAGGCGTACAATAAACTGTACAAAAAGATTGCATCGCTCTATACTTATGTGGATGGAACCAAGGCACAAGATGTGGCCAACTCTACATCCGCAACCAGCTATACTCTGCTCACAGCTCCGTCTATCGACATGAGTTATCTGAAGGACTCACTGATTCGCCGCCAAATTGTGAACCACCTTGTTTACAGCCACAACGACAAGTATAATGCAAAATTCTTCGACGGCATTCCTTATACCTATAAAGGCGTTGGCGAGCCAGAAGACACCATCTACTCCACATATCGTGGCAAATTCTCGGAACCAGACAAGATTCTTGACCCTGCCCACATCACGGAAACCATCAAACTTTCCAATGGTAGAGCTGTTGTTGTAGATTCCCTCATGTTCAAGCCCTGGGAAACCTTTAATGTCCAGCGCACAGTCAGTGGATTGAATCCTTGCCGTGTATTGCGAGCCAACACCTCCTACATAGTCCTGTATAATCTGGATGGCTCTCCCCTTTACATTGATGGTGACATTGTAACCTATCTGCGAGCAGAACCACAGTCTTCATCAGGAAAGCCAGAAGTAGATTATTATCTGCGAAATGTCCTGTCGGGCACATACCGCTTCTATGCCGTAGTTGCTCCAGGAGAAGCTGGTGACTCCACTACCACTCCAAAACCCAACTGGCTTAACTTCACGCTCAACTACTACAATCCTCAAAAGGGAAACGTGGCAGACTACGAATTTAAGAACAGCAATTTCGTCAGTGGCAGTGAAATCATTACATACAGCGAGAGAGAAAGCGACAAGGGAAAAGAAGTAAGAACCGCCATCAAGGACGTTGACTTCTTTAATGACGTGAACAAGATTGACACACTGTACCTTGGAGAATTTACATTCCCATGCTGCTACGTGGGCATTGGCGATTATTCCCCCAACATTAAGATTAAGTCATCCGATTCGTTCAGTACCCTTTCGTCGAGAGGACACACCGCTGCCTTCGACCGTACCATCCGAATTGCATCCATTATTCTCCGTCCTGTTGAATATGACGATTACCTGAAAAAAGATGAAGAGTAACCCCTAAAAAGCAGAATGATTATGACTAAGTTTTTCAAAAATATACAATGCCAGAGCCTACGCCTTTCCCTCTGTGCTCTCATGGTAGCCTCTGCAACTGCGGCTTTTGCTCAAGACGAAGCAGAAGAGCAGGCACCCGCCCGAAAGCCTGCAAAAGCCGTGAAGAACTATCCTACAGTGACCTTGCATGGAAATGTCATTGACCTTGGCACAAAAGCCCCACTTGCAGGTGTGCAAATTCAGGCGTTGGGCAACAACAAGTACACGGCATTGAGCGATGAGGAAGGAAACTTCACCATCAAAGTGCCCAAATTCGTCACCTCGCTCTATGTGTTCTCACCAGAATACCTGAGCCAACAAGTTGCCATCGACCCGTGCGACTCGCTCAGCACCATCAATGTCAAGATGCTCAGCGACCAGTATGCAAAGATGTATGACAATAGCACCAATTACACAGCATCCAAGAAGGTCTCTATCGAATCTCACTATGCCACCATTGACGGTGACATCAACCAGCAGCTGAATGGAGATGTGCGATCCATCACACGGTCTGGTGCCACAGAAAATGGTGCAGCCATGTTCATCCGTGGTCTTAATTCACTCAATGCCAATGCACAGCCACTCATCGTGATTGATGGCATTGAGCAAGACATGATGCTTGACCGCAATGCGCTCCACGAGGGACAATTCATGAACATCCTTGCCAACATTTCGCCGAAAGACATCGAAAGTGTTGAAGTCCTCAAGAATGCCACAGCACTTTATGGTTCACGAGGCGGTAACGGAGTCATCCTTATCAACACAAAGCGCGGCCACTCCATGGCAACCCGCATTGATGCAGACATTTATGCCGGCGTTCAGCTCATTCCAGCTCTGCCCACAATGATGAATGCATCACAGTACCGCACGTATGCTACTGAAATGATAGGAACAATCATGGCGCAGCAGAACTACACCAAGAGCATTTCCTTCAATTTCCTCAATGATGACCCCAACGGCTACTACTACAACATCTACCACAACGACACAGACTGGACAAAAGAGACATACCGTCGAGCCATCACCCAGAACTACAACATCAACGTGCAAGGTGGTGACGACGTAGGTATGTACAACTTGTCATTGGGCTACATGAAGGCACAAAACACAGCCAAAGAGAACGACTTCGACCGCATGAACATCCGCTTCAACACCGACATTGAAGTGTTCAAACGGGTAAAGACAAAGTTCGACCTTTCTATTTCGCGTACCAACAGCAATGTGTTCGATACAGCCATCCCAGCCGACCTTTCACTGGGAACCATCACTTCGCCCACATTCCTTTCGCTCATCAAGTCGCCACTGGTCGCTCCATACGAGTACAACGCCATTATCAAAGACTACTCAAACATCCTGAGTAGCTACGATGACATCTTCGAACAGCTCAACAGCGTTCAAAGTCGTTTGGGTCGAGCCCAATCCTTGGCCAACCCGTCTTCAATACTGACATACGGAAAGGGAGACAACAAGAACAAGAATGAAAATACATACTTCAATGTACTACTTGCCCCGACATGGGAAATCAACAAACACCTGAAAGCCACTGAAACCGTCAGCTATTCGTTGATTCGCAACTCTCAGCGTTATTTGCGTCCTTATACAGGTGTGCCAAGCTATACCATCAGCGACTTGGGTACAGTCTATTCAAAAGTTATGTCTTTCCAGGCAAAGGAGAACAACATCGTCAGCAACACACGCATTGACTGGGAAAACCTCTATGGTAGCCACTCCATCAAGGTGTTTGGCGGTTTCCGCTTCAACAAATTCAAGTATGACAGCACAGTGCTTGCAACCGAATACACCACCCAGACCGATGACAAGAACCCCGCTCTCTCGGCTTCGTCGGGCTACCCCACTTCCACGGGTGCAGCAGATGTCTGGAAGCAGCTGCAATGGTATGCAAACGCTGACTACAACTATCAGAACAGATTCTTCGCCACAGTCTCTCTGCTCGCCGAGTCCAACAGCCGTTTCGGTGCCAGTGCCGGTACAAAAATCTTTGGTGTGGGCTGGGCATTCTTCCCAAGCATTCAGGCTGGATGGGTACTTACCAACGAAAAGTGGTTCAAGAAGAACAAGGGTGTCAACTACCTCCGCGTTAATGTCGGATTCGACACCAGCGGCAACGACAACATATCCAACTATGCAGCACAGACCTCCTACACCTCAGTTCGCTACAACTACAATGCCATTGGTGCACAGCTCACCAATATCGGCAACGACAAAATCAAATGGGAACTGACCAAAAAGTTCAATGCTGGACTTGAAGGAAACTTTGTTGACAACCGCATATCGTTTGCTTTCAACTACTACGTCCACAAAACAAGCGACCTGCTCACACTCAAGACCTTTGAAAACCCCATTGGCGGTATCAACCGATACTGGACCAACGGTGGTTCGCTGCGCAACGAAGGCTTCGAAGCCACACTCAGCTTCAAGCCTGTAGTCAGCAAAGACTGGCATTTTGAGATTGGTGCAACAGTAGGTCACTACAAAAACAAAGTTACAGCACTGCCCGACGGTGACTACACATCTTCTATATATGGAGACAACAACATCCGCACAGCAGTTGGCAGCCCTGTAGCTCAATTCTGGGGCTATGAAACCAATGGTGTGTTTGCCAATGCTGAAGAAGCCGCAAAATACGGGAAATCGCACGAAAATGCCAACAAGCAGACAACCACGAACCTCTACATGGTCAATGCCGCAGGACAGAAGATTGACTTCCAGGCTGGCGACGTACACTTCGTTGACCAGAATGGAGACGGTATCATCAATGAGAGCGACAAAGTTGTCATAGGCGACCCCAATCCAGACATCTACGGCAACATCTTTGCTTCGCTCAACTGGAAACGCCTCACCCTGAATCTGAACTTCAACTACAGCCTTGGCAACGACATCTACAACTACCAGCGTGCCATCCTCAATGCTGGCAGCAACTTCTACAACCAGCAAGTTGCAGAAACCAGCCACTGGCGTTATGAAAATCAGCAGACAGACATTCCCCGCCTCAACTACGGCGACCCGCTGGGCAACAACCGCTTCAGCGACCGCTGGATTGAAGACGGCAGCTACCTGCGTCTCAAGACCGTCAACCTCACCTACAAGATTCCTGTGCCCACCTCATGGTCATGGCTGCAAGGACTTTCGGTTTGGGCCGAAGCACGCAATGTATTTACACTCACCAAGTACCGTGGTGCAGACCCAGAGTTCAGCATTGCCAATGGCGTGCTCTATCAAGGCATCGACGCTGGCAACCTCGCACAAGGCCGTCAATTCCTCCTCGGCGTAAAGATTAACCTCTAAAACAATGACATCACAATGAAAAACTATCATAACGACATGAAAGGAAAAATGAAACAAGCAACCAGCATACTGCTCGGACTCTTCATGCTCCATTCTTCATTCTTCACTTTCTCCTCCTGTTCCAAGATGCTGGAGACCGACAGTGACCGACAGAATTTCAACCCAGAACTAAACGAAAAGACCGACTCCGTCTTCTACGCATTCGGCATCGCACAAGCCATGCAGCAAGTGGCCGACCAATACTTCTTCCAGGGAGAAATGCGCGGAGAACTGGTGGCAACAACAGAGAACACCGACAACCACCTCCGTCAGCTGGCCAACTTCAGTGCCGATGCCACCAACAAATACGACAGTGCTTACGCTTACTACCGTGTCATCAACAACTGCAACTACTATCTGGCACACCGCGACACCACCCTTCTCACAGGAGCCACCAATGTCACCCGCAGCGAATATGCAGCAGTCAAAGCCTATCGAGCATGGGCCTACCTACAGCTGGCACGCAACTACGGCAAGGTGCCATTCTTCACCGAACCCGTGACCACCATTTCGCAGATTGATGACAACCAGTTCCCAGTGTATGGCATCGATGAAATGGCAGCCATCCTTTGTCCAGACCTCGAAGCCTATTCTGGCACATCTGTACCCAACTACGGTTCAAGTATCCCTTGCGGTTCCACCAACTTTGGTCAAACAAAGAACATGGACACCCGCCGATGCTTCATCCCCGTCGATGTCATACTTGGAGA
The DNA here is from genome assembly GCA_017453465.1 of Bacteroidaceae bacterium. Taxonomy (GTDB): domain Bacteria; phylum Bacteroidota; class Bacteroidia; order Bacteroidales; family Bacteroidaceae; genus Minthosoma. The sequence goes on from JAFTEV010000002.1 coordinate 62,072, forward strand.
CCTCTATCTCGAAACGGGGCAATACGAAAAAGCCGTGAAAAGCTATGTCACTTACCTCACTACCGAGAAAGTTACTGCCCCCGCTGTCATCGCCCCCTTCCAATTACGTAATGAAGACGAAAGCCAGTATCCGTCCGACTTTGGAGGAAGCATTGGCAGTAGCCCAAGCTACAGCAGCATCTTCAGCAACAACAACACCGTTGACATCATCTCCTACATCCCGATGTCCGTCAGCCGTGTTCGTGGCACAACCACCAATGTCCCCTACGCCTTTGGCTACGACTACTATGCACTCAGTTCCGCAGCTTGCTGGCAGGAAGACATCCAGCTCGTACCATCCAAGGCTTACACATCGCTCGCCGAAAGCTTTGAGTACTATTACTACAAACTGGCACAAACCTCCACGACACGCCGTGACGTAACTTCTGGCACATACGGCGACATGCGCTCATTGGCCATCATGCAGACAAGGAGAAACAGCACCGTCCAGAACGAAGATGAAAAAGAACTGCAATGGATCAACAAATACCAGAGCGGCAACATCATCCTCTACCGAGCATCCACCATTTACCTCCACCTCTGCGAAGCACTCAACCGTATCGGACTGCCCGATGCCGCATTTGCTTTCTTGAAAGAAGGTATCAACGACAACGACACCATTCAGGCCAACACATGGCTCTCGGCTGAAGGCAAACAATTCTTCCTCTCCACCTTCCTCAGCGAAAAGAACGGAGAAAACTTCTACAAACTTTCAGATCCTATCCACCAACGTGGTTGTGGCATAACCAGCGACCGTCAATACCCCGGAGCGCAAGGAGCCTCCCCCTATCAGTTCGCTACCGAGATTGGAAAGAAACTGGCTAAACTGGCAGAAAACACAGCACTCTATCCAGGGCTGGCCAGCCGCGTAACAGCTAACGCAACGACAAAAGCCGACACCATCATGGCCATGGAGGAACTGCTCTGCGACGAAGAAGCCATGGAATTCTGCTTCGAGGGCACACGCTGGTACGACCTGATGCGCTTTGCCAAGCACAAAAACCGCGCAGGACTTCAGGGCAACGCATGGTTGGCAGACAAGCTGAAAGCTAACGAGCCAACAAAATCGCTTGCCGAAGAACAAAACTGGTATCTCCCCTTCAAAAAATAGTCTCCAAATTTGATTTTTTAGCCAAAATCATAGTGAAAAGAACTTTTTTAGCGTAATTTTTCGATTTTTTTCTAAAAGTATTTTAGGAATATCAAAAAATTACGCTAAATTTGCGCCCAAATCACTGTGTAGAATCAAAAACACTACTATAAAACTAATTTATTAACCCAATTAACAACCCTATGAAAAAATTATTACTTTCACTTGTAGCTGTTCTTGCTACCTCCGCAACTTTTGCATACGAGGTGGACGAATACATCTACACAGCAAATGGTAAGTTCAAGGTAATCAGCACCGACGGTGTTGACGCATTGAACACATGGAATGGCGCAGACGATGTTGACGTTTGGTCAACCTACGCTGGTGACGATGCAACCGATAATTGTCTGGAGAGCCTTGATGGTTCAGAAGATGCACAACTGCTCTACACAAATGCGCCACTTACTTATGGTTCCACTTACGTTGTTACACTGAAAATTAAAGGTGTAGCAGAAGCCACATCATCAATTGCTGCTGGTGGACAGAACCAGATTAACGCATTCGTAACAAGCGGCGCAGCTTCTGCTGATGGAGTTCTTAGTGGTACAGCCAATCAAGACTATGTTCAGGTTGCCTCAACCGCTACTATTCTGAACGGCGAATGGACCGAAATTTCTTTCTCTTACGAAAATGCAGACACCGTGTTGGCAGATGGCACACGCTATCTCAACATCGTGCTGGGTCGCCTCACAACTGGAACTGTCGTTGCTGATGCACAGGTTTGCGAAGTTGTGTCTGTGTTCGACACACGCATCACCGACAAAAGGATTGATTTCATCACGAAACTGCTTGCCGACGAAAACTTTAGCGCAGGAAATTCTGCTGATGTAGAAGAACTTCTTGAAGTGTATGAGATGTACCTTGAAGATGGAACTGCTGAAAGTCAAGCAGAAATGGAAGACTTCACCAATCAACTTAATGATGCTTTCACTCAGTACTTGGACGAATCATCAACAGACCTTTCTGGTGAATTCAGATACATTGACATCTTCAGCATGGGTCGATACAATCGTGGTAACATTTCCGAGGGACAAATCATCGGTGGATTCAAATTCACAGGTGACAACTGGCTTCACTCTTGGGGTAAGAATGCTAATGGCAACTATGATGCCAGCTTAAGCTCTTATTATCTGACAAAGCAGATACAAGGCGGTGGCAGCTACTCTAATGGAGAAGGAACTGTAGCACTTTATAATGAAACACTGCCCGCTGGCCGTTACTACATTTCTGCAGAAATGCGCAATGCAAACTGCGACAAGAACTACAACCTGACATATACCCTTGAAAAGAGTGTAAAAGCATTCATCGGTACAGACACCGTTGAACTGGGTACTATTATTGGTGAAGACTTCCAGAGATTCTACTACATTGCCGATTTGAAAGAAGGCGAAACCTTTGATGCTGGTTTCTGGTGGGAAGGAACTCCTGGAGGATCAGCATTCCATATCCAAGGCTTTGAGATTCGTTCAATCAATGTTGAAGGTGAAGAAACTGTCCAAGACAAGATTGAACGCACAAAAGTTGTCAACGCTTTCCTTGAGCAATGGAATGCTGCCACTTCACAGCGTAATGCACTGCTTCAGAAACAGGCTGACAAAGACACTTATCCTTGGGAACAAGATTCTATCCAGACAGCACTGAACAACTGGGATCCATATTATCAGAAAGTACTCGCAGACGGTTGGGTTGATGCAGAAGGTAACGTTGCAGGTAAATCTGTCGTTTCTAATGACGAACTCACAGAGTGGACAAAGTATCAGGGTGTAGAACTTTACAACGAAGAAGGAACACGCTTGGAATTCCAGCTTGTACGCAACTTCCAGTGGACAAACAACTTTGTTGAAGCTCAGAACAAGCCTGTAGCAGACCTCAAAGCCGCAATTGCTGAAGCAAAGGCTATTAAGGCTAACCCAGACTTTGCAAGCGGAGACTTCTCTGACCTTGATGCAATCTTGGAAGAAGCAGAAGAATTAGTTGCAAACATTTCTTCAACAAATCAGGGTGACGAATTCGATGCTGCACGCGAAGCACTTGCTGATGCAATGAAAGAATTCCTTGACAATTTCTCATCTTTCAAATACCCACTTGCTCTTAATGTTGTAAACGGCAATTTCCAGGATGTATCTGGCAGATCAAAGAGCAGCGATGGCTATCGTTCTCATGGTGGCCAAGTTGACGAATGGAATGGCTGGACATACTATTCTAACAATGAGAGTGAATACTTCCGTATCAACGATGCAGGCAAGAATGCAGAAGGCCAGAACCTCTTTGAGGGCATCTTCCGTGCAGGTATGTGGCGTGGATGGACTGGTAACCCATGCGGTTCAGTAACACAGGAAATCACAGTTACCAAGGCAGGTATGTATGTATTCAATTGCCAGGCATACGCCATTGGCGATGGAGACGCAAAGAAGATTCTTGCAGGTGTTCGCAAAATCAATATCGAAACAGAAATGCAGCCTGTATATGATGAAGAAAATGATGAATGGTACGAAGACGAAGTTGAAATCTCTCGCGATACAACTTATATGTCAGGTGTAAACCTCATCTTCGGTTCTGCAACAGCAGAAAGCATCGATTCTCTTGAAATCTGGACACAGGGTGAAGGCGACAGCGGTAACTACACTCCACAGAGCTTCACTATGTACTACGACAAGAAAACTGATGGCGAGGAAGTTCTCAAGTTCGGTCTTGACGGATTCCAAATCTCAGCATACGTTGCAGCAGGAGTTTACACTTATGGCCCTAACGCCTATGGTATCGGCTCTGTAACAGTTCAGTATGGTGGTTCAACAGACAAGTACCTCGAAGACCTGGAGAAATGGAAAGAAAACCAGAACAAGGTTACAGTTGAAGACATTACAAAACTTATCGAAAGATATCTTAATGGTGAAGAAGGAGTCAACATCCAAACTGTCACAGAACTTATCGACAGGTATCTTGCTCAATAATTAAATTAGATTATAAACAACTTTTAAATTATTATTAACCCAGTTTCCCGCCCGTTTAAAAGAGGCGGGCGGGAAACACTAAAAACAACAAAAACATTATGAAAAAGATTTTCTCTACTCTTTTCGTCCTGTTCGCAGGTATGACTGCATTCGCTCAGGAACCAACACTCAGTGTAAAGGATGTTGAAATCGAAGCTGGCAGTCAGGCCACTTTCACTATTGACATCACA
>JAFTEV010000003.1 GCA_017453465.1 Bacteroidaceae bacterium
AAAAAATCAGATGGTTGTAGATTCGGTCGCTGGAGGTTTGGATGAAATGGAAACGCCGTACCCCTATACGAGATTACAGTTAAACGGAGTCTCAGTTAGCATCGCTAATGAGATGTGGACATAATCGCTGAATAGTTACCACACACTCAAGCCTCCACCGCTCCCTTTTGAGCGGCCTCTCATCGGCAATGCTTCCGAGCGGCGTAGGCAATCCGTCGCTCCCGCGTAGGCAATCATTTCCAAACTATTGCCTACATGAATCCGACGCATTGCCTATGCCGTTCCGAAAGGTTGCTTATTGTGTGACTGTTTAACTCGCTGTTTTTCTATATGCTATAGTAATAAAAGAGGGTCGGTATTTTTCGTTCCATAAACCCTTTGCTCAAAACGCCCCAAAAACATCCCAAACGCTGAGTCCTTTCAACAAAAACTTGCCCCCTGAAGCACCCAAAGTCATTAGCTTTTTTTAAGAATCCCGACATCTTCTTATACAAAGTAAGCCCCAAAAGTTTCTGGTTTAACTTTTGGGGCTTACTTGAGCGTGTGTCTGTTTCAAGGCGTCCTGTCTGTCTCTATAGGTGGTCAACGAGCTGAACCAGCTTGGTGCTGTTGGAGCCTTTGACGAGGATGGTGAAGCCTTGCGGCTTATCGGTCTGGAGGTAGGTCTTCACGGCCTCTACGTCGGCAAAAAGGCGAAGGGTGGGGGCATTGGCAGAGGGCTGGCTGTCGGTGGCATTGACGGCTTTCTGAAATTCTTCGCCCACCAGCCATACTTGCTCAAAGTCGGAGTGGAGCAGGGTAGATAGGATGCGGCGGTGTTCGTCGAGGCTGACGCTGCCCAGTTCCTTCATGTCGCCCAGGATAGCCATCTTGTGGCTGGCCTGGATGTGCTGGAAGTTGTCGAGAGCAGCCGCCATGCTGGTGGGGTTGGCGTTGTAGGCATCGACAACGAGGCGGTTGCTGGCTGTCACCGTCAGTTGTGAGCGGTTGTTGCTGGGGGTGTATTGGCCGAGGGCAGTGCAGATGTCGCTGGCTGGCACGGTGAAGAAGGTGCCGATGCAGGCGGCAGCCAGCAGGTTGTCGAGGTTGTAGCTGCCAATCAGGTGAGTCTGCACGTCGTGGCCGTTCCAGCGGAAATGCACGAAGGGGTTGCACTCCAGCAGTTCGCCCTGCACCAGCAGGTCGTCGGCGGGCCAGTGACCATACTTCACCAGCTGCAGGTCGTGGCTGATGGCGGCGAGGTGTGGGTTGTCGTTGTTGATGAACACCGTGCCAGCGTTGTCCCGCAGATAGTCGTATAGCTCTCCCTTTGTCTTGATGACACCCTCAAACGAGCCAAAGCCCAGCAGGTGAGCCTTGCCCACATTGGTGATGATGCCGTAGTCGGGCTGCACAATCTCCACCAGTGTCTTGATTTCGCCCGGATGGTTGGCTCCCATTTCGATGACCGCCATTTCGTGGTCTGCGGTGAGCTGGAGCAGGGTCTTGGGCACGCCGATGTGGTTGTTGAAGTTGCCTTGCGTGTAGAGCACGTTGTATTTCTGCCTGAGCACTGCGGCAATCAGTTCCTTGGTGGTTGTCTTGCCGTTGGTGCCCGTGATGCCGATGATGGTAGTGCTCAGTTGCTGTCGGTGGTAGCTGGCTAACTGTTGCAGGGTGTGTAGCACATTCTCTACCAGAATCATCCTGTCGGATGTGGCCACGCTGGGGTCATCGACCACGGCATAGGCAGCCCCTTTCTCCAGTGAGGCTGCTGCATACTGGTTGCCGTCGAAAGTCTCTCCCCGCAGGGCAAAGAACAGGGAGCCTGTGGGCACATCGCGGCTGTCGGTTGTCACTACGGGGTGGGCCAGAAAGCGAGTGTATAGGTCTTGTATTTCCATTGCTTTGTTTCCTTTTTTTTGCAAAGGTAAAAGTTTTTTAGTTAATAACTCCCCCTTTTACCGCCTTTTTTTCAATTATACTCCTTTGTGAGTATTGCGTATGTAGCAGGAAGTCCGTACCTTTGCAAAAAATTTCATCAAACAAACACATAATTAAAGATTAACATGAAGAAGATTTTTACATTTGCTTTGGCTGTTTTGCTGATGAGCACAGCCAATGCCCAAACACAGAAGGGCGACATTGACAAAGATGGAAAGATTACAGTCAGTGACATCACGGCTCTGATTAACATCTACTTGAACCAAGGGGCTGAAGAAAAGGCCGACACCACCTTGTTCCATGAGTTTACGGGTTACATCTTCGTGACTTCAGCCTACTTCAAGGATTCTTACTATGGCAATGATGCAAAGCTGGCTGTCTATAAGACATCTGCGGGCGAGTACATCGTCACGTTCTCCGACCCCACATGGGGCGACGCTACCTTCAGCAACGTGACGGTAGGTCAAGAACTGAGCGGTGAAGGCAGCTTGACCATGGCCTATCGTGGCAAGGTGAGCACCTATCCCGCTACCATCGGTGGCCCCATGCACACCCCTGTCATCACGATGCCCGACGTAATGGGCGGCACCACCATCACGTTCCACCCAGGCACAGCCCCTGCCGCCTTCACTACTGCGGGCAACTACGACGGCACCAACACCGTGGTTGTGGGCGGCCAGTTCTCTTACACGGCTGATGTCACCTACAAGATTACTGCCAATGCCGACGGCACCATCAACATCTTCGTACCAGAATTTACGCTGGAAAAAACCCTCATGGGCGATGTCACCATGGGCAGCTATACCATCAGCAATGTGGCTTGGGACGAAAAGAAGGGCAGCTTCTACCGCGACTACAGCGAAGACGGCCTCTCGTTCCACATGACTGCCGTCAACAATGGCACAACTACCATCGACAGCGACTATACCTTCAACAAGGACAACGTTGTCAGCATCGAAGCTCAACCCACCGAGGGCGGCATCAAGATTATCAACAACTTCCAGCCAGGTGCCATGCCTTTCCCCATCGTGGCAACCTTTGAAGGCCCGAAATCTCCCAACCTCCGATAATGGCAGGCAGACACATCCACATACTGACAGGCTGTGCAGTAGTCTTCGTGCTACTCACAGCCTGTGAAGGTTTATTTGAAGGCATCTACGACCAGCCCCCACAAGAAGAGCAGCCAGCAGCCGTCCAGGTTGACACGCTGCCAGCAACCGACACTGCGGCTGTGGCCATCAGCGGGTCGCTCTACATTGATGCCTCCAGCTGGATTAACTGGTACTATGTGGACCTGCAAGCCATGGCTGACTCAGCCGCACAAGGGAGGCCAACGGAGCCAGACCTCACGCCCTATCCCATTCCGCAGACCCTGACAGGGAAATCCGACGGCAAGACTGGCATATACACCTACTGGTTCGACGTGTGGGGACAAGGCATAGCCAACAACGAATTTCGCAGCTACCAGCCCACCGACCCACAGCCCGCTCCCTCCAGCTGGACATTCGCCGTGCACCGCAACAACGTGCGAACCCACGGCGGCGCAGTCTTTGAAACCTCTCTTACCGACATGGCTCAGCTCAACATGAGCCACGAAGCCCTCAGCCAGCTCCACTTCACAGCCGACCAGTGGAGCGAAAACGCGGTCTGGACCGTACAGTCGCAGATGATTAACAGTCTCATTGGCAGTCAGGGCATAGAGGTCAACTCCGTGCTTTCCTCTTGGTTGCCCGTCGCCATCCCCCCCATGCCGCCAACCTTCACGCTGAACGACCACATCTTCATCCTCCGCCTTGCCGACGGCTCTTACGCCGCCCTCCAACTCACTAACTACCAAAGTCCGAAAGGAACCAAATGCTGCCTCACCATCAATTACAAATATCCGCTCTGACATTTCTCTGCCTTCTCTGTGCATTCTGTGCCTCTGCCCAGGAGCAGGGTTCTGTCTCTCTCAGCGATGTGGTTGTTACGGCCACCCGCACCCCCAAGCAGCTGAAGGACGTGCCCATCCAGACACAGCTCATCACGGCAGAAGACATTGAGCGAACCGATGCCACCAACGTGCAAGACCTGCTTCAGCAGGAACTGCCAGGCGTAGAGTTCTCCTATGCCATGAACCAGCAAGTGCACCTCAACTTCAGCGGCTTCGGTGGACAGAGCGTACTCTTCCTCGTCGATGGAGAACGCTTGGCGGGCGAGACCCTCGACGACATCGACTTCACAAGGCTCAACATGGCCAACGTGGAGCGCATCGAAATCGTAAGGGGCGCAGCCTCTGCCCTCTACGGCAGCAATGCAGGTGGCGGAGTCATCAACCTCATCACTCGTCAGCCCACTGTCCCCTGGCAAGTCAGCCTCAATGCCCGCCTTGCCCGTCACCACGAACAACGGTATGGCGGTAGCCTCAGCTTGGGCAGGAAGGTCGTGAGCAACACCCTGGACTTCAACTACACCAGCACCGACAACTACAACGTAACCAACGCGCCTAACCCCGCAGCCCGTGTCTTCACCACCGTCTATGGCAACACCACCTACGACTTCAAGGACAAGCTCACCATTCGCCCCCTCGACGGCATGAAACTGACGGCACGTGCAGGCTACTTTTACCGCACACTCAGCCGCATTCCCGACACACCAGAGCGTTACCGCGACTTCACGGCTGGACTGCGCGCTCTGTGGGACATCACTGCCGCCGACAACATCGACCTCTCCTACAGCTTCGACCAGTACGACAAGTCGGACTACCAGAAAATCACTTGCCTCGACATCCGCGACTACAGCAACGTGCAGAATGCCCTGCGCCTTGTCTATAGTCACCACTTCGACACCGTCGGCACACTTACCGCTGGGGCCGACTACCTCCACGACTACCTCTTCAATCCCAACCTCACGGGCCGCAGCCGCAAGCAAGATAGCTTCGACGCTTTCGCCCAGATGGACTGGACCATTACTCCTCGCTGGGAATTCGTCGGTGCCTTGCGCTACGACTACTTTTCTGACACCCATAACTCGCATATCACCCCCCGCCTCACCGCTTGCTACAGGATTCCCTCCTTTCTGGGCGGCAGCAGCACCCTCCGTTTCGGCTATGGCATGGGTTTCCGTGCCCCTACGCTGAAGGAGAAATACTACAGCTTCGACATGGCTGGCATCTGGACCGTGCAGGGCAACCCGCAGCTGAAGTCAGAACTGAGCCACAACCTCACCGCCTCCCTCCAGTGGACAAGGACCAACTATTCCGCCACTGTCTCTACTTATTATAATAATGTGTCGAACAAGATAGCCACAGGGCTACCTGCATCCTCAGGCCCCACGCCCATCCTTCCCTACCTCAACCTTGACCGCTACTCCGTCTATGGAGCTGAAGCCACCCTGCAAGCCCGCTGGAAAGGCGGCTTCTCTGCACGCCTCTGCTACGCCTTTACCAAGGAACACCTGCCCAGAGACAAGGATGGTCATAATGTGAACAATCAATACCTGCCAGCCCGCCCCCACAGCCTTACGGCTCGTTTCGACTGGGACAAACAAATTACTAAACGCTACGCGCTCTCCGCCTCCGTCAGCGGACGTTTCCTCTCTGCCGTCACCAACACCGAATACATAGACTACTACGACATCAGCCGAGGCACCACCACTGTGCGCTACCCGGCCTACACCATCTGGAAACTCTCTGCTGTGCAGCGCATCGGCAGAGTCGTCAAGCTCACCCTTGCTCTCGACAACATCTTTAACTATCGTCCCCGCCACTACTACCTCAATGCCCCCGTCACCGACGGCATCAACTTTCAGGCTGGGGTCGCCTTGCAAATCAATTAAAAAAAAAGGAGAAATGAAAAACCTCAACATCGCCAAGAGCTTCAGTGCCTTCCTGCTCGTGCTCTTCACCATGCCCCTCGGTCATGCCCTCATGCTGCTGATGGAGCATTTCCTGTCGCCCACACTGCTCCACTACTCTGCCTTTCTCATGGGCCTTGTGGGGCTGATTGTCACCGTCTGGGGCATCTTCGTGAGGGGGGACACCCGCCAGACCCTCTACGGACTGGCAGGTGGACTGCTTTTCTGGACAGGCTGGGTGGAATTTCTGCTCGCCTACTACGCTGCCCGCTACGGCACTCACTGCGACCTCGTGGGTAGCGGCACCGTCACCACCATTACCGAGTATGTAAACGGAATCGGCGTGAATCACCAGTTCCTCATCAACGGCACACCCATTGAGGAGTTCACACGCGCCGAACTGAAACAACTGCGAGGTTCACGTCCTGAATACCTCACTATGCCCTCTTCCTTCGGCTTCTTCATGATGTTCGCCCTCATCTACATTTGCTGTCTGCGTACAGGTTGCAACGCCATCAACTGGTGTCAGAAGAAACTCTTCCGCGACAAGCGCGACATCATTGTGGCCAAACCCATGACGCGCCACGTCAGCATCGTTACCTTCATGGAACTCAACACCATGCTATGGGCACTCTACCTTCTGCTCATGTTCTGCTACGACCCCGTCTTTCTGGGCGACCATCATCCCCTTACCTACGCCGTAGCTATCTTCTGTCTGGGCGGTTCCTTCTTCATGTTCAAGCGTCAACTTAAAATCTCAGCATGGGGAGCCAACATCCGCATGGCCATCGCCACCGTCATCGTCTTCTGGACCTTTGTCGAAGTCATGGCACGCAATCGCTTCCTCAACGAAATCTGGGTTGCCCCCCTGGAGCATCAGACCGAAATGTGGAGCATACTGGGCGCATTCCTCGTCCTCATCCTCTTCTTGCTTATTCAGTCAAAAGCTGGAAAGCATTAAAAAAAAGTGCTGGCACAGTACGCAGCCTGTCAGCACGGAAATCGAAATTTGAACACAGAGGCACAGAGATAAATACAACATAAATCTCTGTGCCTCTGTGTCTTTGTGTTTAATTTTATTATCTGATTATTTCACCTGCACCTTGCAATTGATGGTTCTCGACTTGAGGATGTAGATGCCAGTGGGGAGCTGGTTGAGCTGTATGTCAAGTGTGCCGTCGGGCTGTGGAGTGACGGTCTTGAGCAACAGGCCGCTTGTGGTGTAGATGCTGATGGGTTCGGTCTGCAGTGTGCTGGCAACTGTCTGGCTGATGGGGGTTGTGTCGTCGGTGAATGTGAGGGTGTAGGGTGCACGGTGTGTGCCGATGAGGTCGTCGGTGAAGGGAAGTGTCTGTAGTGCCCAGCTGTGGTGGCCTTCGGGGTCAGTGAGCTGGAAGCGGATTGGTTCGTTGCCCGTGCCGTGGACGGTGAGGTAGATGGGGCTGTCGCCGTGGATGGTGGCTGTGCCTCGCAGTTCGGTGTCGGCGTAGGCTGTGAGAGTGTAGCCTTCGGAAACGGGCTGGGCGAGCCGGGCAACGATGTTCATGTTGTTAGGATACTTGATTGGATAATTTGACGATTTACGATTGGACAATTGTGGTTTTATGGTGATGCGTGGCTTGGCTTGAGCCTGGGTGTTGTAGGTAAAGCTTTGGGCTGTGCGGGTCTTGATGAGGTAGCATTGGTGGGGTGTGAGTGTCTGGAGGCTGCCTTGCCATTGGCCGTCGGTGTAGGTGGCGAAGGCATCTTGGGCTGCGATGCAGTCTCCTTCGCTCCACTGTGCATCGGAGAGAGCAGTGGAGAGGGGAAGGGAAAGGGATAGGGGATAGCCAGTCCAGTTCCAGCCTGGGTGAAGGTTGATGGTGGGTGTGCCAGGAAGGGTGGTGAGTCCGTCGAAGTCGTAGATGGCGGTTTCGGTCATGTTGACTTTGTAGCCCTCTGCAGAGGTGAGGGTGGTGAGGCTACCCACGAAGCCGAGCACAGGGTCGTTGTAGGCAGTGGCTTTTTCGCTGAGGATTTGCTGTGCAGCGGAGAATCGGCTGACGGGCAGTGCCCCACTGAGGTTGTGTGACATCCAGTTCCAGCCTTCGGCGAGGATGATGCGTGCGGGCACGGTGTCATCGCCGGCAGTGAATTTGCGGATGTCGCTGACGGGGTAGTGGATGGTGTAGCCAGCCGACTCGATGGTGAGCTGGCTGGGCGATGTAGCTACGATTTTGAGCTGGCTGTCGAGGGCGAAGTGGATGATGTCGCCGTTCTTCAGGTGGAGGTTGAGGGTTGTGTATTCCTGAGAGTGAACACTGAGTGCGCAGAGAAGAAAGAGGGGAATAGTGAAAAGTGAAGAGTGAAAAGTGAAAAATCTAAGTTTCATGGGTGGAACAGTTCTCGGTTTTATGTTTTTTCAGTTGATACTCCAATTGTCAAATTGCAAATTGTCCAATCAAGTGTTTTTCCACATTTTATAAGGGTGTGCCAGCAGGTATTTGCTATAGTAGCGAGGGTCGCTGGTAACTTCCCTGCCCAGGAAGGGGGCGGGAAGGTATTCTTCGTGGGGACTGCCCAGTTCTATTTCAGCGATGGTGAGTCCTTCGTTGTCGCCGTGAAATTCGTCCACTTCGATGATGTGCTTGCCGTTCTTGACGAGGTAGCGGTCTTTGATGACAGCTCCTGGACGGCAGAGCTGCATCATTTGGCGTGCATCGTCGAGTGGTATTTCTGTTTCAAACTCGTAGCGGCTGAGACCTGTGGGGTCGGCTGTGCCTTTGATGGTGAGGTAGCCTTTGTCGTCGCGGATGCGGATGCGGACAGTCTTGCCTGGTTCGGTAGCAAAGTAGCCTTGCTCGATGTGGGTGACGTTGTAGGCCAGATGCTTGTAGGGACCTTGGACGAGGAATTTGCGTTCTATTTCTAAGTGCATAATGGGACAATTTTGTTTATTGTTCTTCTGTTGAGAATTCCATAAGGTAGGCTTTGATGAAGTCGTCGAGTTTGCCGTCCATGACTCCACCCACGTCGCTGGTCTGGTAGTTAGTGCGGTGGTCTTTGACGCGGCGGTCATCGAAGACGTAAGAGCGGATTTGGCTGCCCCATTCTATCTTTTTCTTGCCAGCTTCTATCTTCTGCTGTTCGGCCATGCGGCGTTTGAGGGCACGGTCGTAGAGTTGGGAACGGAGCAGACGGAGGGCATTTTCGCGGTTCTCCTGCTGCTTGCGTGTTTCGGTGTTTTCGATGAGGATTTCTTCTTCTTCGCCTGTGTCGGGGTCGGTGTACTGGTAGCGGAGACGGACTCCTGTCTCTACCTTGTTGACGTTCTGGCCGCCTGCTCCGCTGCTGCGGAAGGTGTCCCAGGAGAGTTTGCTTTTGTCAATGACGACTTCGATGCTGTCGTCAACGAGAGGGGTAACAAAGACGCTGGCGAAAGAAGTCATGCGTTTGCCCTGTGCATTGTAGGGCGAAACGCGAACCAGACGGTGCACACCGCTTTCGCCCTTGAGGAATCCGTAGGCTTGGTCGCCTTCTATCTCCATGGTAACGGTCTTGATGCCGGCTTCGTCGCCATCCTGAAAGTTGCTGATGGTGACTTTGTAGTTATGTGCTTCGGCCCAGCGTTGGTACATTCGCATGAGCATACTGGCCCAGTCTTGGGCTTCGGTTCCGCCTGCACCGGAGTTGATTTTCAGCACGGCGTCCATGTTGTCGGCTTCACCCTGTAGCATGTTTTTGAGTTCGAGGTCTTCGATGAGTTCGAGGGCATGGGCATAGTAGTCATCAACTTCCTGCTCGGTGGCCATGTCGTCTTTGTAGAAGTCGAAGGCCACTTCTGTGTCGTCGGTGGCAGCTTTCACGGCTTTGTAGCCATCAATCCATTTCTGCAGAGCCTTGACCTTTTTCATCTGCTCTTCGGCTGCTTTCTGGTCGTCCCAAAAGCCTGGTGCCTGGGTGCGCAGTTCTTCTTCCTCCACCTCGATGAGTTTGCTGTCGATGTTGAGGTAGCGGTGAAGTGCCTGAGTGCGTTCTTTAATGTCTTTTAATTGTTCTGCTGTTATCATATTAATGATTTTGGGCGCAAAGATACAAAAATTTACAAATTTACAATTTACAATTTGACAAATTTCCGTACCTTTGCAACGTTTTTTCTGAAAAGATGCGCTTCATCAAACGACTTGACATCTTTGTGGTGAAGAATTTCCTCACCCTCTTTGCTGGTACATTTTGCATCAGCCTTTTTGTCGTGATGATGCAGTTCCTGTGGCGATATGTGGATGAGCTGATTGGAAAGGGCTTGTCGATGATGGTGCTGGCGAAGTTTTTGTTCTATTCGGGCGAAACGTTGGTGCCGTTAGCTTTGCCGCTGGCCATCTTGCTGGCATCGCTGATTTCGTTTGGCAACATGGGCGAAAGGCTTGAGCTGTTGTCGATGAAGGCTGCGGGCATTCCGCTCATCAGAGTGCTCAGCCCGCTGATTGGGGTCAATGTCTTGCTGGCGTTGGCTTCGTTTTATTTTCAGGACAACATCATGCCGAGGTCGGAAGTCAAGCTGCGTCAGCTGCTGTTCTCCATGCGAGCCAAGTCGCCCGAACTGGATATTCCTGAAGGTGTGTTCTACGACGGCATTCAGTCGGTGAACATGTTTGTGGATCACAAGGACAAGGAGACGGGTATGCTCTACGGGCTGATTATCTACAACCTGAAGGACGGCGTGAACAATGCGCACATCATTTTGGCCGATTCGGGACGGCTGGTGACAAGTTACGACAAGATGCACCTGCTGCTGCACCTCTGGAACGGCGAACAGTTCGAAAATCTGAACAGTGCTGCTGTGCAAGCCCGCAATGTGCCCTACCGCCGTGAGACGTTTGTGGCGAAGGATGTGCTGATTGACTTCGACACAAACTTCAATCTGGTAGAGGAGGAAAACTTCAAGGATAACGAGGGCGCAAAGAACATAGCGCATTTGCTGACATCCATTGACTCGCTGGAGAATTACTATGACAGCGTGGGGCTTTCCTTCTACGATGATATGCGCTGCGGGCCGCTCTTCATGTCGAACACAGCAATGGCACGTCGCCGCAATTTCGAGACGGGGCAGGTGGAGAACATTGCCCCTAAAGATCTGAAGCACGTCAAGAACGACACGCTTAGTGTTGATTCCATGTTCGACAGGCTGGACGTGGCCACCCGCCAGCGGGCTGTGTTTTCGGCTATTCAGAAAACCAACATGTTGCAGATGGACACCAACTACAAAGGCGACATCATGGACTGGGGAAATGTCAACATTCGCCGCCACTGGATAGCATTCTGGCAGAAGTTCACCATGTCGCTCTCCTGTCTGCTCTTCTTCTTCATCGGTGCCCCGCTGGGAGCCATCATCCGAAAGGGTGGCCTGGGTATGCCCGTGGTCATTTCGGTCATCATCTTCATCTTTTATTACATCATCAACAACTCTGGCATGAAGGTGGGGCGTGAAGGTAGCATCCCTGTGTGGTTTGGCATGTGGGTCAGCACATTTGTCATGGCACCGCTGGGCGTGTTTTTTACCGTGAAGTCCAACAACGACTCGGTGGTGTTCAACAAAGACGCATACGTCAGCGCCCTCCGCCGTCTGTGGGGCATTCGTCAGAAACGCAATATCACTCGCAAGGAAGTCATCATCAACGACCCCGATTATGCCATCCTCTCTATCATCCTCGGCAACGTCATCACCGAGTGCCAAGCCTTTCGCAAAACACACCGCTTCTTCCACCTGCCCGAAGTCCTTCGTCTCGTCTTCAGCAAGAAGCGTGACCACCAGGTGGAGCAGATAGACAGCGCGGTGGAATATCTGGTGGACGAACTCTCCAACTCAAAGGACAAGCAGATACTTTTGCAACTCAACCGAATGCCAGTGCTCGACATCTACTCCTTCAGATACTATCGCCGCATTCGCCGTGACTTGAAACAAGTCATTCGCACCAGCGAAATCCTCAAGCTGCGGTGTGAAGAATTAGCAGACGGATAAAAACAACACGCATATATATGGACAACATAACATTCAGTACAATAGAAGAAGCGATTGAAGACTTCCGACAAGGCAAGTTTGTCATCGTCGTCGATGACGAAGACCGTGAGAACGAGGGCGACTTCATCACCCCCGCCGAACTCATCACGCCAGAGAAAGTGAACTTCATGCTTCGCGAAGGCCGTGGAGTGCTCTGTGCCCCCATCACCATCCAGCGGGCCAAAGAGCTGGAGCTGCCTCACCAAGTGGAGGAAAACACCTCGATGCTGGGCACACCCTTCACCGTGACGGTTGACAAGCTGCAGGGCTGCACCACTGGTGTCAGTGCCCACGACCGAGCTGCCACCATCCAGTGGCTGGCCAATCCTCATGCTGTGGCTACCGACTTTGGTCGCCCAGGCCACATCAACCCACTCTATGCACAAGACGGCGGCGTGCTCCGTCGCAGTGGCCACACCGAGGCCGCCATCGACTTGGCACGTCTGGCAGGACTAACACCCGCTGCTGCCCTCATCGAGATACTCAACGAAGACGGCACCATGGCTCGTATGCCGCAACTCGTTGAGAAATCCAAGGAGTTGGGGCTGAAACTCATTCAGATAAAAGACCTCATCGCCTACCGTCTGCAGCAGGAAAGCCTGGTAGAGAAAGGCGTGGAGGCCGACATGCCCACCGCCTACGGACACTTCCGCATTATACCCTTCCGCCAGAAGAGCAACGGACTCGAACACATCGCCCTTATCAAGGGAGAGTGGCAGGCCGATGAACCCGTTCTGGTGCGGATGCACTCCAGCTGTGCCACGGGCGACATCTTCGGCAGTCAGCGTTGCGACTGCGGCGAACAGCTTCACAAGTCCATGCAACTCATCGAGAAGGAAGGCAAAGGAGCCATCGTCTATCTCATTCAAGAGGGGCGCGGCATTGGCCTGATGAACAAGATTGCCGCCTACCGCTTGCAGGAACAAGGTGACGACACCGTAGATGCCAACATCCACCTCGGCTTCGACCCCGACCTGCGCGACTATGGCGTGGGTGCACAAATCCTGCGCGAACTGGGCATTAGTAAACTGCGTCTGCTCACTAACAACCCCACCAAGCGAGTCGGACTGGAAGGCTACGGACTGGAAATCGTAGAGAACGTGCCCATCGAAATCACACCCAACCCCTTCAATGAACGCTATCTTCGCACCAAGAAAGAACGCATGGGCCACACCCTGCATCTAAATAAATAGACGGTTATGCGGTTTTACGGTTATACGGTCGCTTCGCTTCGACGGTTTTTGTGGTAACTCAACCGTACAACCGCCTAACCGTATAACCGCCAAACCGTACAACCGTACAACCGTACAACCGCCAAACCGTAAAACAAAAAAATATATGGAAAATCTTTCTGAGAGACTCAACCGTCTTTCCCCCAGTGCAACACTGGCCATGAGCCAGAAGAGTTCAGAACTCAAGGCACAAGGCATCGACATCATCAACATGTCAGTAGGAGAACCCGACTTCAACACTCCCGACCACATCAAGGCAGCCGCCATCCGTGCCATCGAGGAGAACTACAGCCGCTACAGCCCCGTGCCAGGCTATCCAGAACTGAAACAAGCCATCGTCAACAAGCTGAAGAACGAGAACGGCCTCGACTATAAGCCCAGCCAGATACTTTGTTCCAACGGCGCCAAGCAGTCGGTCTGCAACGCCATCATGGCTCTGGTCAACGCGGGCGACGAAGTCATCATCCCTGCCCCCTACTGGGTAAGCTATCCGCAGATGGTCTTGCTGGCAGAAGGCACACCCGTCTTCATCGAAGCCCCCATTGAGCAAGACTTCAAAATCACGCCAGAGCAACTCGAAGCTGCCATCACGCCCAAGACCCGTGCGCTCATTCTTTGTTCGCCCAGCAACCCCACAGGCTCTGTCTATAGCAAGCAGGAGCTGGAAGCCCTGAAGAATGTGCTGCTCCGCCATGAACGCATCATCGTCATAGCCGACGAAATCTACGAGCACATCAACTACGTAGGTGCCCATGCCTCGATGGCCAGCTTCCCCGACATCAAGGAGCGTGTGGTAGTCATCAACGGCGTGAGCAAGGCATACGCCATGACAGGATGGCGCATCGGCTTCATTGCCGCTCCCGACTGGATTGTCAAGGGTTGCAACAAGCTGCAAGGCCAGTACACCAGTGGTCCCTGCTCCGTGTCCCAGAAAGCAGCCGAAGCCGCCTTTGCCGGCGACCAGCAGTGTGTGGAAGATATGCGCAAGGCTTTTGAGCGTCGCAAGAACCTCATTGTCCGTCTGGCCAAAGAGATTCCTGGGCTTGAAGTGAACGACCCGCAGGGAGCCTTCTACCTCTTCCCCAAGTGCTCCAGCTACTTTGGCAAGAGCGACGGCAACCGCACCATCAACAACTCCACCGACTTCGCCATGTATCTGCTCGAAGTAGGCCACGTAGCCACCGTGGGCGGCGATGCCTTTGGCAGTCCCGACTGCTTCCGCATGAGCTACGCCACCAGCGACGAGAACATCACCGAGGCCATGAGGCGAATCAAGGAAACACTCAGCAAGCTGAAATGAAAATCTCCGACCGAAAGACCATCCGAAAATATAAGGCTGTGGATGTAGAGAAGACCCTCATCCACAACCTTCTGCGCACAGCCTCCAGAGCCGCCACGATGGGCAATATGCAGCTCTACAGCGTCATCGAGACACGCACGGCTGAAGGCAAAGCAACCCTTGCGCCGCTCCACTTCAACCAGCCCATGGTGACCAGTGCCCCCGTGGTGCTCACCTTTGTGGCCGACTTCCGCCGTTTCACCCGCTGGTGCGACCTCTCTGATGCCGCAGCGGGCTATGACAACCTGCTCTCCTTCCTGAATGCCGCTACCGACACGTTGCTCTTCTGCCAAAACTTCTGCACGTTAGCTGAAGAGGCCGGACTGGGCACCTGCTTTCTGGGCACCACAGTCTATAATCCGAAGGGAGTCATTGCCGCTCTCGACCTGCCCATGCTCACCTTCCCCGTGGCCACCATCACTGTGGGCTGGCCCGACGAAGACCCCGCACAGCCCGACCGACTCGACATCGAAGACCTCGTTCACGCCGAGACTTACCACGATGCTGACGACGACACCATTCGCCGCATCTATGCCTACAAGGAGTCGCTGGCAGAGAACAAGCACTTCGTGGAAATCAACCACAAGCAGAACCTTGCCCAGGTCTTCACCGATTGCCGCTACACACGCAAGGACAACGAGGCTATGTCAACAGGATTGCTGGAAGCATTGCACTTGCAAGGATTTATGTAGTAACGAAATACGAATTACGAAATACGAGTTACGAAATACGAAATACGAGTTACGAACTATCTGGATAGCCTTTCGGATTTATGATTTCGTAATTCTTAAATTGCCAATTTATGAACCGAGAAAACTTTGGAAGCAAACTGGGTGCCATCCTTGCCGCAGCGGGTTCTGCTGTTGGTCTGGGCAACGTGTGGCGATTCCCCATCGAGACAGGGCAGAATGGCGGTGCCGCCTTCATCATTATATATATAATGTGTATCATCACCCTCGGTCTGCCCATTATGATCAGCGAATTTCTCATTGGCCGCTACACCCACAGCAACACAGCCGGAGCCTACCGCATCCTCTCGGACGGCAGTCCCTGGAAGTGGGTCGGACGCATGGGCGTGTTCACGGGCTGGTTCATCCTCTGCTACTATGCCGTAGTGGGCGGCTGGACCATGCACTACACTTTCCTCTCGCTGACCAATGCCTTTGCAGGTGTGCCAGCCACTCAGTTCGGACAGATTTTCGAGGACTTCACGGCCAATCCTTGGATTCCCAGCCTCTGGTTCATCCTCTTTATCGGTATCACCCACTTCATCATCACACGCGGTGTGCAGTCGGGCATTGAGCGGTTCTCCAAAATCATGATGCCCACTCTCTTCATCATCACCCTTCTGCTTACCTTTTGCTCCCTCAGCCTCCCCGGTGCAGCCGACGGCATAGAGTTCCTCTTGAAGCCCGACTGGTCGAAGGTGAACAGCACCGTCGTTCTGGCCGCTGTGGGCCAAGCCTTCTATTCCCTCAGTCTCGGCATGGGCTGTCTTTGCACCTACGCCAGCTATTTCGACGAAAAGACACCGCTGGCCAAAACTGCCACTCATGTGGCCATTATCGACACTTTCATTGCTGTCATGGCGGGGTTCATCATCTTTCCCTCCATGTTCAACATCGGCATGAATCCCAACGAGGTAGGTGCAGGTGCAGGACTGGCTTTCGTCTCCCTGCCCAACGTCTTTCAGCAAGCCCTCAGTGGCAGTCCGCTGCTGGCCATTTTGTTCTCCACACTCTTCTATTTCCTCCTCTTTGTGGCTGCCCTCACCAGTGCCATGTCGCTCCACGAGGTAGCCACAGCCTACATCACCGAGGAATTTAATCTTTCGCGTCGCAAGGGCACCCTCATCATCACGGGCACCGTGCTCATTCTCGGCCTGCTCTGCTCCCTCTCCTTCGGTCCCCTTTCGGGAATCCAGCTCTTCGGGCGCAACATCTTTTCCCTCTTCGACGACTTCTCAGGCATGGTGCTCCTCCCCCTCGGCGGAATGCTCATCAGCATCTTTGCCGGATGGCGGCTGGACCGTCAGCTTTATCGCAACGAAATCAGTAACGGCGGCGACCTGCGCACTCCTTATTTCAAGGCCCTTATCTTCTCCCTCCGTTACATTGCTCCGCTGGCCATCGGCCTTGTCTTTCTCGACCAGCAGGGCGCATTCAACTTCCTGAAGCACTAATCGCCTGTCCTCCCCTTGCTCGCAGCGGGTTTCTTTACAGGCGACTTCTATCAATTGAACACAGCGACACAGAGATTTACCGGAACCTCTGTGTCGCTGTGTTCAAGACTCGTTCTCGTTCTTTTTGTGTTAATAAAGCTTTAAGACTGCTGGAAATCATTCATTTTCAGATGCAACATCATGCGTTGCAGTTTCAGGAAAGGTAGCAGAAACATACTGAGGCTGTTACATATAGAAAACATCTGGCTCGCGTAGGCAATGCGTCGCGCTCACGTAGGCAATCAGTCGCAAACAATTGCCTACGCGAGCGCGGCGCATTGCTAACACGGTTTAAGAAAAACCGAAGAATCTGCCATTTCATGCCGAAATCTCCCGCCCCTCAGCCTGTCTGCTTTCGCGAAACCGATGAAAAATGTTGTGCCTCGTAAATTTTTTGCGAAAAAAGTTGACAAAAAGTGTGAGGCAAATGGCAAATATTTCGTACCTTTGCAGCCCAAGTAGCTCTCATCGGCGATGGGGGCGTTTTTTCAGTGTTTATTTAAGGTAAAAAAGAACGGAAAACAAAAGGAAAAAAGGAAAGGAAATGTAAGAATGACAGACAAGAAGACAATCAAGACAGCGCTTATTTCGGTATTTCATAAGGACGGGCTGGAAGACCTGCTGGCAGAGCTGGCCGGACAGGGCGTGAAGTTCTTATCAACTGGTGGCACACAGACTTTCATCGAGAGCCTGGGATACAAATGTGACAAGGTGGAAGACCTGACAACATATCCTTCTATTTTGGGCGGACGTGTGAAGACGTTGCACCCCAAGGTATTTGGCGGCATACTGGGTCGTCGTGAGCTGGAGAGCGACCAGCAGGAGATGGCGAAGTATGAGATTCCTGAAATTGACCTCGTGGTGGTGGACCTCTACCCGTTTGAGGAGACGGTGGCCAACACGAATGACGAGCCGACGATTATTGAGAAGATTGACATTGGCGGCATCAGCCTGATTCGTGCGGCTGCCAAGAATTTCAACGACGTGGTGATTGTGCCCAGCAAGGCTGAGTACGGAATGTTGACCGACATCCTGAAGGCGCAGGGCGCAGTGACGACCAAGGCACAGCGCAAGGTGTTTGCCGAGCGTGCCTTTGGCGTGAGCAGTCGTTATGACACAGCAATACATGAGTATTTTTCCAAAAAGTGAAAAGTGAAAAGTGAAGAGTGAAAAATCTGAATTTCAGTTTAGCCAGCATAAGGCTGGGTTAAGCCCCAGTAACTTAGATTTTTCACTTTTCACTCTTCACTTTTCACTTCCCTTCAACAGAAAATTGTAAGTTATGGGATTTTTTTCTTTGACACAAGATATTGCGATGGACCTCGGCACGGCCAACACCATCATTACGATGAATGGCAGGATTGTAGTGGACGAGCCATCGGTGGTTGCCCTGGACAAGAACACAAACAAGATGATAGCTGTGGGCAACAAGGCAAAAATGATGTATGAAAAGACCAACGAGAAGATTCGCACGTGCCGACCGCTGCGCGACGGCGTGATTGCTGACTTCTTTGCTTGCGAACAGATGATGCGTGGTCTCATCAAGATGGCCAATTCGGGTCGCCATCTTTTCACGCCCTCTCTGCGCATGGTCATCGGTGTGCCTTCGGGAGCAACCGAGGTGGAGCTGCGTGCGGTGCGCGACAGTGCCGAGCATTCGGGCGGACGTGATGTCTATCTCATCTTCGAGCCGATGGCTGCTGCCATTGGTTGCGGCATCGACGTGGAGGCACCGGAGGGCAACATGGTGGTCGACATTGGCGGCGGCTCGACGGAGATTGCTGTCATCTCGCTGGGCGGCATTGTCTGCAACAACTCTATCCGCGTGGCTGGCGACGAGCTTACGGCTGACATTCAGGAGTACATGAGCCATCAGCACAACGTGAAGGTGAGTGAACGCATGGCAGAGCGTATCAAGATCAGCGTGGGTTCTGCGCTGACCGACCTGGGCAACGAGGCTCCGGAGGATTATCTGGTGCACGGCCCTAACCGCATCACGGCTTTGCCCATGGAGATTGGCGTCTGCTATCAAGAGATTGCACACTGCATCGACAAGAGCTTGGCCAAGATTGAGACGGCTGTGCTTCAGGCACTGGAGCATACGCCACCAGAGCTGTATGCCGACATCGTGAAGAACGGCATCTGGCTGACGGGCGGCGGTGCCCTGATTCGTGGACTCGACAAGCGTCTGACGGACAAAATCAAGATTCCGTTCCACGTGGACGACGACCCACTGCACTCTGTGGCCAAGGGTACGGGCATTGCGCTGAAGAATGTGCACAACTTCCAGTTCCTGATGCGATAGTGGGGGGAGAGACGGAGGATGCAGAATCTGATTGACTTCTTCGTCCGCTATAAGCATTGGCTTCTGTTCCTGCTGCTGGAGGCTGTGAGCCTGTTTGGGCTGTTCAGCGTCGATGGCTACCAGAAGCGTGTTTATCTGACGACTGCTAATGGCGTAGTAGGTTCTATCTACTCTGCTGTTAGCAGTGTGACTTCTTATTTGAACTTGCAAACAGAGAATCAGCGGCTGGAGGCTGACAATGAGCGTCTGCGGAAGCAGGTGCTCGGTCTGCGGAGGCAGCTGCGGACGCTTCATGCCGACACGACGCGGGTGAAGGGGCTGTCTTTGCACTACAATCTGGTGGGTGCAGAGGTGGTGAATGCCACGTTGCACCGTAGCCACAACTTCATCACCATCAACAAGGGAGAGGTTGACGGCATACGCCCCGAAATGGGTGTAGTGTGCAGCCGAGGCGTTGTGGGTGTGGTGTATATGGTCTCTCGCCACTATTCTGTCGTTATGCCACTGCTGAATGTCAACAGCAAGGTGAGTTGCCGACTGCGTCGGTCGGAGTATTTCGGCACGTTGGAGTGGAGGCGCGGACGCTCGGATGTGGCGTGGGCCACGGGCATTCCTCGCCATGCCAGGGTGAAGTTGCATGAGGTGGTGGAGACGAATGGCTATAGTGATATTTTTCCGCCTGGCATCCCGATTGGGTATGTCATGAGGATAGGCGACTCGGCTGACGGCATGTCGTACTTGCTGAAGGTGGGGCTGTTTGCCAATTTCCAGACACTGCGTGAGGTGAGTGTCATCACTGACTATGCGCAGCCCGAAAGACGGGAGCTGGAGGAAAGGGTTGACTCTTTGAACATGAATTGACGGACTTGTGGACTATACGAACATGATGAGGGCGGGGCGGTTTGCTGTGCTGCTCGCTGTTCAGGTTTTAATCCTGAACCACATACATATAGCTGGCTACATCACGCCGCTGCTGATTGGCTACGGGCTGGTTTCTTTCCAGGCCCATGCGTCGCGTGTGGGGCTGTTGCTGTGGGGATTCTTCATCGGTGTGGCTTTCGATTTGTTTTCTGGCACGGCTGGCATGGCTTCGGCTGCTTGCACGCTGTTGGCCATGGTGCAGCCCGCGTTGCTGAAGATGTTTGCACCGCACGATGCTTCCGATGATTTTGTGCCCACCATTCAGACTTTGGGGGTGGGCAAGTATGTGGTCTATGCGCTGCTCTGCATGTTGGTGCTTCATGCTGCCTTCTATTTGCTGGATGCCTTTACGCTTCACGACTGGGTGCTGACGCTGTTGTCTGTTTTTGGCGGTGCGGCTGTGGCTGCCGTGCTCTGTGTCTGTGCAGAATTGATTGTAAGAAAGAAAAAACGTTGAGTTCCATTCATGAAGGACCATCAATACGAAAACCGAAAGTTTGTGCTGGGTGGCATTGCGCTGATTGTTGTCGTCACCTACATCGTGCGTCTGGCTTTCCTTCAGCTGATGAACGAGGACTACAAGGCGCACGCTGACTCGAATGCCTTTCTGAACAATGTGATTTTTCCTGCCCGTGGTGTCATCTACGACCGCAACGGGGAGTTGCTGGTGTACAACCAGCCTGCGTATGACATTATGGTGATGATGCGCGAGGTGCAGGACCTCGACACGCTGGACTTCTGCCAGACCCTGGGCATTACGCAGGAGGAGTTTGACCAGCGCATGAGGACCATCAAGGACGGAAAAAACTATTCTTCCTACACGCAGCAGCTCTTTGTCGGACAAATTCCGGCCAAAGACTTCTCTGTGTTTCAGGAGAAGCTGTTCCGCTTCCGTGGCTTCTACGTGAGGGAGCGCACCATCCGTCGCTATGCTTTCTCCAGTGCGGCTCATGTGCTGGGCGACGTGGCAGAGGTGTCGTCGGGGGAGATAGAGAAAGATGCTTACTATGCTCCTGGCGACTACATCGGCAAGCAGGGTGTGGAGTGCAGCTATGAGACGGAACTGCGTGGCGAAAAGGGCGTGGAGGTCTTGTTGCGCGATGCTTACGGACGCATTCAGGGGCATTACAGGGGTGGAAAGTATGACCGCAAGCCTGTGCCTGGCAAGAACATCACACTCAGCATCGACATCAAGTTGCAGCAACTGGGCGAGCGGCTGATGGAGGGAAAGAAAGGGGCCATTGTCGCCATTGAACCGAAGACGGGCGAGGTGCTGGCCATGGTGAGTGCGCCCAGCTACGACGCAAGGCTGATGGAGGGCAAGGAGCGTGGAAAGAAGATGGTGGAACTACAGCGTGACCCGTTGCACCCCTTGGTGAATCGTGCTGTTCAGGGTTTCTATCCGCCAGGCTCGACGTTCAAGACGGCACAGGCGTTGACGTTCCTGCAAGAAGGCATCATCACCCCCGAAACGGCTTATCCCTGTAGCCATGGCTTCCGCTTTGGACGGTTGAAGGTGGGCTGTCACGGACATCCGGCACCGCTGGCCTTAGAACCCGCCATTGCCACTTCGTGCAACGGCTATTTCTGCTGGGGACTCTACTACATGCTGGGCAACAGAAAGAAATATAGCTCCGTGCAGGATGCTATGACCACGTGGAAGGACTACATGGTTGACATGGGCTTTGGCTACAAGCTGGGCATTGATATGCCAGGCGAAGCCCGTGGCTTAATTCCCAATGCATCTTTCTATAATGATCGGTATGGCAATTCGTGGTCGGGCCTGACCATCATTTCTATCTCCATCGGACAGGGTGAGGTGGCGCTCACGCCGCTACAGATTGCCAATCTGGGTGCAACCATTGCCAATCGTGGCTACTACATCACGCCCCATGTGGTGAAGGGGATTGAGGGTGGACAGCTGGCCGACTCCGTGCAGCAGAAGCATAGGGTGAAGGTGGACAAGGAGCACTACGAAAGGGTGGTGGCTGGTATGCGCCGCTCTGTGCTGGGCGGAACCTGCCGTACTGCCAATAACGGGTGGTACGAAGTCTGTGGCAAGACGGGTACAGCCCAGAACAAGGGGCACGACCACTCGGTCTTCATGGGCTTTGCGCCGCGCACCAATCCCCAGATTGCCATCGCCGTGTATGTGGAGAATGGTGGTTGGGGAGCTACTTACGGCGTTCCCATTGGCGCACTGATGATGGAACAGTATATCCGTGGTGAACTCAGTCCTGCCTCGGAAGCCAAGGCGCAGAAAATACAAGAGCGGCACATCAGCTATGATAATTCATAATTAGACAATTCACAATTTGAGTATCAACCGCACAACCGTATAACCGCACAATCGTCATGCAAGAGCAAAAATCTATATTTCTGTCTATCGACTGGATAACCATTTCCCTCTACGTGATTCTCGTCATCTGGGGCTGGTTCTCGGTGTGCGGTGCCTGTTACGACTTCTCCCATCCCGACCTCTTCAGTTGGCAGACCAATTCGGGCAAGCAGCTGGTGTGGGGTGCTACATCGCTGGCTTTGGCCATTGTGCTGATGCTGGTGGAGAAGCGATTCTACGACACAGCGGCATACATTATATATATATGTATGATTCTCCTGCTGCTGATTACCATCTTCATTGCCCCCGACACAAAGGGGTCCCACTCGTGGATTCCGATAGGTTCCTCCGTCAAGTTGCAACCAGCCGAGTTTGCCAAGTTTGCTGTTGCCTTGGCCTTGGGAAAATTCATGGGTGAATATGGTTTCAGTCTGAACAACACAAAACACTTTGCCACGGTTGTCGGCATGATTCTCCTGCCGATGTTGCTCATTGTGGCTCAGAACGAGACAGGTTCTGCACTGGTCTATTTTGCATTCTTCCTCATGCTCTATCGTGAAGGCATGACGGGTTCACTGCTCTTTTCGGGCTTTGCCGCCGTGGTCTATTTCGTGGTAGGCATGAAATACCGCGCAACCCTCATGGGTTACATGCCCGTCAGTGCTGGGGAATTTACCGTACTTCTGCTGGCCATGCTCTTTACCATTGGCATGACATGGGTATATACCAAGAATGTGTTGATGGTGAAAATCATGGCCTTTAGCGGGCTGGGTGCCACACTGCTGATGTTGCTTTTCTCCATCTATGTCATTCCTTTCAACTTCTGTCCCATCATGGTTGGCATCAACGCACTCTTTGTGTGCTATCTTCTGGGCACAGCCATCTACCATCGGCTCTACAAGTACGCGCTGATAGCAGCCTTCTGTGTAGGCAGCACGGTTGCTTTCTACGTATGTGACAAGGCTTTCATGAAGTTGCAAGACCACCAGCGCACCCGCATCGAAGTGTTGCTGGGCATGAAGGACGACCCCAAGAATGCTGGCTATAATGTCAACCAAGCCAAGATAGCCATTGGTTCGGGTGGACTGGCAGGTAAGGGTTTCCTGAACGGCACGCAGACCAAGCTGAAATATGTGCCAGAACAACACACAGACTTCATTTTCTGCACCGTCGGCGAAGAAGAAGGCTTTGTGGGCAGTGCAGGAGTGCTGTTTTTCTACCTGATGTTTATCTGGAGGCTCATTGTGTTGGCAGAACGCCAACCCGACACCCTGGGGCGTGTCTATGGCTACTCCGTCCTCTGCATCTTCCTCTTCCACCTTTTCATCAACGTGGGGATGGTGCTGGGCTTAACTCCCGTCATAGGCATTCCGCTGCCCTTCTTTTCATACGGCGGCTCCGGTCTGTGGGGCTTCACCATCCTGCTGTTCATTTTCCTTCGGATGGATGCTGAACGCAATCTAAAAAGCAGCTGATGTCCGTAATACCCTGCACAGGATTCATTCGCATCAAGTGGCTGACACGCACCTCGTATGGCTTGTCAGCCTTCAGCGTCACCTCCCTCACGGGCAAATCCAAATCATAACGTCCCAAGCCTCTTCCTTCAGCTTGGTTCTCATTGTCAAAAAGATTGAAAAGCAATGTGTCGCGACTAATCACCCTCTTCCCGCTTTTCAGTTCCACAAGCAGCGCGATGTCCCTGTAACTATAATCATTGGTATAGCGCACACCCACCCTCATGTCGAAAGTGTGTGGGGGCAAATGTCGGCGTGCAGTGTCAGCCTTCTGTATCAGCATTACAGCCGTGTCTTCGCTATACCATGCTTCTCTGTCCACATGATGATAGCCCGAAAAAGAAGGACTGCCTTGACATGAAGCGAGTATCATGCCAAGCAGTCCTTGCAGTATGATGATAGGGCGCATCGTCATTTCTTCTGCGTGTCGCTGCCGCCACGGTTTTGGCGGTTTCTGTCGCGACGTTGCCGTCCCTTGCCGCCTTTCTTCTTGTCAAATCGGTCGATGTTGTCCTGAGTCAGCAGGTCAGCTGAAGCAGGAGCGGCCTCCGTTTCGCCGTCTTCCACCAGCGACAGAGGCTTGTGCCCCTCGCGGTTCATGTTGATAACGTCGAAAGCCCGACGCGCCGTAATCGTCTTCTCGCCCGACAAGATGTGCTTGTCCCTTGAGTAGGTGACCAGATGGTTCAGAATGTCGGCCTTGAAGAAATAATACTCGCTGTCCTGCGTGTAAAGCACGATTTCGCGTGAAGGCAAACGCTTCAGCGACTCCACATACTGGTCAACCTCGTAGTTGATGCAACACTTCAGCTTGGCACACTGGCCAGCCAGCTTCTGCGGATTGAGCGAAACGTCCTGAAAGCGAGCGGCACTCGTCGCCACACTCACAAACCGAGTCAGCCACGTGGCACAACACAGCTCACGTCCGCAAGGACCAATGCCACCAATGCGTCCAGCCTCCTGGCGAGCACCAATCTGCTTCATTTCGATGCGCACGTGAAACCTCTCGGCCAGCACCTTGATGAGTTGGCGAAAATCCACACGCTCATCGGCAATGTAATAGAAGATGGCCTTGCTGCCGTCACCCTGATACTCCACGTCTCCAATCTTCATCTTCAGCCCCAAGTCCTTGGCGATTTGCCGCGACTCTATCATGGTGTCGTGCTCACGAGCCTTAGCCTCGGCAAACTTGTCCATATCCACCTGTCGCGCCTTGCGGTAAATCTTCTTCAGCTCCGTGCCAGGCTTCAGGTTCGCCTTCTTCAGCTGGAGCGGCACAAGCCGTCCCGTCATGGTCACCGTGCCAATGTCGTGTCCAGGATTGCCCTCCACGGCCACGATGTCACCCTTCACCAGTTCCAGCTTGTTCTCGTTGATGAAGAAACCTTTTCTGGGCGGCTTGAACTGAACCTCCACGATGTTGCACGCATCAGCATTGTCGGGCAAGTCGGCCAGCCAGTCGTATGTATTCAATTTGTCTGCATGTTTGCTGCATCCCTTTCCGCTGATGCCGCCACAGCAGTTTCCACATTTATATTCACACATATTCAATCTGTTCAAATTATTTTGCAAAGGTACGAAATTTTACAATTGGACAATTTACAATTGGACAATTTTTTTAGTGAATAGTGAAAAGTGAAGAGTGAAAAATCTAAGTTACTGGGGCTAAACGCAGCCTAATACTATCTAAACTGAAATTCAGATTTTTCACTTTTCACTATTCACTTTCCGCTCTTAATTAGCACAATCATCTTCAGCGCAAAGTCGAAGAACACAATCTTGGCGTTCACGTTGGCCTCGATGTCACGCTGGGCCAGCGTCAGTTCCTCCATGATGCCCAGCACATTCCGCTCATTGATGAAGGGGGCAAACTTCACGGCAAACTGCGCCTCTGCCTCCGTCATGCTGTTCAGTTCAGCCTGGTGGTGGAAGTTGTAGATGAAGTTCTCGCGCAACATCTGTTGGGCATACACGAAGAAACTCTTCTGGCGTTCACGTCCCAGCGAGGCCAGCCTGTCGGCCCACTGCTTCATCTCCTTCACCTTTCGCGCATAACTCAGGCGCATCAGCATGACAAACAGCTCGAAGAACATGGCCGTGTCAGCGTGTTCTATCGTGCGCTGCTTGAGGGGCGTGAGTTCAATGATTTGCGTGCGGCTGCGAATCGTCTGCAACACCTTCTCTGGTTGTTCGCTGACAAGCAGGAACACCGTCTGCTGGGGTGGCTCCTCCAGCAACTTCAGCAGTTTGTTGGCGCAGGTCTCGTTCATCTTCTCGGCCAGCCACAGCACGACCACCTTGTAGCCGCCTTGACTCGACTTCATGCTCAGCTTGCGTGTGATGGCGTCGCTCTCGTCGCCGTAGATAATCAGCTGCTGATTGTCAGCCCCGCACGCAGCCATCCATTCGGCCATGCCAAAGTAGGGCTGGCTGAGGCACAGCTCCCGCCATTCGCTGATGAAGTCGTCGCAGTAAGTAGGCTTCGCCGAACCGTACTTCTTGTAGATGGGAAACGCAAAATGCAGGTCGGGGTGCTTCAGCTGTTCAGCCATCGTGCCACCTCCCAAGAGCTTCTGGGCAAACGCAATGGCCAGTGGCAATGCGCCACAGCCTTCTGGCCCTGTCAGCATCAAGGCGTGGGGCACTTTCCCCTGTTCATATTCGGTGAGGAGCCGTTCTTTGGCAGTCTCTTGTCCTATGATTTGGTCAAATGTCATCGGTCTGGGTGATTTCTGTCTGCAAAATTCAGCAAAAAACTTGAGATATGCAAATGATTTCCGTTTTACTTCCAGCCAGATTGTGCATTTTGCTGATTGGTTCTACGAGATTTTGTGTTGGTTAGTACAAATCCAAGTCTCCATAGAAGAACAGTATTGCAGTCCTAAAGCGCTTGGCCGTAGCATAGCCTCTGCCAATGGTTCTGATTTCCTGAATAGCTCCATTCATCCGCTCTG
>JAFTEV010000088.1 GCA_017453465.1 Bacteroidaceae bacterium
GAACTGTCCGGATTCGGATGTTAAGGAGTGGGGGCAGAACATATCTTCCTGTCTTATGACGAATGAGCAATCAGCCTTATTCCACTTCCTTGATGTTGTTAACGAATGCAAAGATATAAATTATAATTGAATATACAATGAGTAAAGGCGGCTACCTGGCGATGGAGCGCAACAAATTTGTCAGCCGCCGCAATAAGACTTTCTGCTCGAAGCTGTATGTACGGAATCCCCGCTACTACATCCCCGATGGCACCTACGACCATCTGAACATCATTGAGATGTGGGCTGGCGGGCCAGAGCCACCAGCCGACGAGAAAATCTCGGTCGTTGCCACCGACATGATTATCCCCAAAAAAGTGAATAAGTATCAGCCGCTGGAACTGAAGTAAGCCCATGAAAAAGATTTTAGTGACGTTGATGGCCATCGCGCTGACGATAACAGCACAGGCAGAGAGAGACACGATTAGCGTGTCGAAGTTTACGGCGATTTACCGCTATGAGTGTAAAACTACTGATGCTGACGGACAACCAGTGACAGACTCGATGTACATTGCCGTGCAGACATCAGGCGGCATCACGAAGAGCTTCCCTTACGCAGAGTACGACAGACAGAAGAAGGGTGGCTCGCGCATAGCTGACGGCTATCTGACTGCCCAGATGCACATGGGCACCATCTTCACGAACTATCCCGACGGAAGAATCACAACGCAAGAGATGCTCTATCCGTATCATTACATGACAGACGAGCCATTGGAAAAGCAGAACTGGACACTGACGAATGTACAGGACACCATCTGCGGCTATGCCAGCCTGTCGGCCACGGCTAAATATCACGGACTGACTTGGAACGTGTACTATACGGAGGAAGTGCCAGCCAGTATCGGACCGTGGAAGTTGGGAGGCTTGCCTGGTCTCATCACGATGGCTACCGATGCCAAGGGCATACATACCTTTACGCTTTATGGCTTTCATCAGGAGGACACGCCAATCATATTTGCCCAATACATCACGTGGATTGTCCCCGACGGGCGGGGCAAATTCGCAGCCCAGCGAGTGGATTACCAAGAGATGAAAGCCTCCAAATTCCTTGCATACAAGAAGAAGGTACTGGGTAATAGTCGCTACGTGAAGAATCCCACTTACTATGCACCCGACCCCATGAAAGCATTCGGGTATGTGGAGAATAGTTTTAATTCTGCTGGCGATAATGTTAGGAGTGTAGCAGGAGTAGTCATCGTTTCCAATCCTCACCAGTATCAACCTTTAGAACTGAAATAAGTGGGATGCAACGACTCCTATACATTATATTATATGTGGTGCTGGCAGCGTCGGCATCGGCACAGGTGCGAGTGACGGGGCGGGTGATAGACCGGCAGAACAAGCCCGTGAGTGACGTGATTGTGAAACTGGTGAGTGGGAGTAAAACTCTGGCGTTCACCAGCAGCAACGCGAAGGGTGAGTATGCGCTGGAATTGAAGAGTGCGCCCAGTGGAGAGGTGACGCTGCAGTTCACCCACATCAGCTATGAAAAGGAGTCGGAAAGATTATTGCTGAAGGAGAAGGTAACGAAGGTGGACATGATTCTCACTCCGAAGAGCATCAGCCTGAAGGAGGTGACGGTGAAGCCCGATCCACTGTGGCAGAGGGGCGACACGCTGACGCACAACCTTGCGTCGTTTCTCGGTAAGGGCGACGTGACGCTGGAGGACGGACTGAAGCGGTTGCCGGGAGTCGATGTGGCGAAAAGCGGTGCCATCAGTTACATGGGCAAGCCCATTTCGCAGTTCAACATCGAGGGACTGGATATGCTGGGCGGCAAGTACAACTTGGCAACACGGAACATTCCTGCAGACTATGTGACGCAAGTAGAGATTGTGCGTAACCACCACAGCCGACGGGTAGAGAAGGACGTGCCGAGCAACGAGGTGTCGATGAACATCCGGCTGTCGAAGAAGGCGAAGCTGAAGCCGTTCGGACAGGAAGAGGCGGGCGCTGGATATATGGAGGACGGGAACGATAGGCTCCAAGCCCTGCTCGGCGTGACGGGCATGATGTTCACCGACAAGTTCCAGACCATCTGCTCGCTGAAGGGCGGCAACTACAAGAGCTTCGCACGGGCCGACATGATAGACCATTTCGGCGGCTCGGACGTGACGACACCCGCCACCAGTCTATTCGGCGGCTTCGACGGTGGTGCGCCGCCACAGGGCGAATATCTCTACCAGCGTAACGGCATGGCGACGCTCAACGGCATCCATAAGCTGGACTCGGCCACGACAGTGAAGGTGAATGCCGACTACAGCTACCACCGCGCCACGCACGACATCAGCCAGAGCAGCACGTATCTGACTGGCACGGGCGACTACGTGACCGTGAGCGAACAGACCTCGCCGCTGACGAAGGTGCATCTGCCCAAGCTGACGATGAACTATCTGAAGAACGCCGACCGCGTGTATCTCAGCGAGACGTTTGTGCTGAAGGGGAAGTTTGAGCAAAATGAGGGGGATGTCAATGCTAACGGTGCAATGGTGGAGCAGCGAAGGAAGACATCTTCGTTTGAGGTGGGCAACGACCTGTTCTGGATGGGCAGGACGGAGAAGGGCACTCGCCGACACGTCAATGCGTCGGTAT
Source organism: Bacteroidaceae bacterium (assembly GCA_017453465.1). Taxonomy (GTDB): domain Bacteria; phylum Bacteroidota; class Bacteroidia; order Bacteroidales; family Bacteroidaceae; genus Minthosoma. The sequence goes on from JAFTEV010000088.1 coordinate 2,632, forward strand.
CGTTCAAAAGGACTCCGACATTGCGCTTGTCTTTCGTGAACGACGGACAGGGCTACGGGCAGACGGCGCAGTCATCGACGCTCTCGATGAACGTCGGCTCGTCGTTCAACATCCCCATCGGCAAGGTGTTCCGGCTCAGTCTGCCCGTCAGGGTGAGCGCGATGTATGACGATGTGGAAACAAACCGCGTGGCGACGGGGGAAACTAATCATATCAAAGGCTGGTCATTCACGCCCGGCGTCAATCCCGGCTTCGAGATTCATTCGCGCAACCGTCGTTTTTATTTGAGTGCAGGTCTCGGTGCTGCATTAAAGGGGTTGTACTATAACAAACTCAACTACACCAAGCCCGTGCTCAATCCCTCAATGGGCATCAACTACACCTTCTCGGCCAACAGCAAGCTACAGTTCTCGACGGGCTACACGACGCAGATTGGCGACATGATGACACTGCTGACGGAGCCGATGCAAGTCGATTACCGCACGGTGCGTATCTCGTCGGGCATCATTGGCGAGTCGAACGCATGGCACACGTCGGGCGACTGGAAGTGGCAACTGCCCATGCAGTATTTCACTCTGAGCCTTGCCGCCAGCCACAGCGAGGGTAAGCGCAACACGCTCTACTCGCAGAGCGTCAGCAACATAGAAAAGTTACGGGTAGGCGGCGGAACATCGGGAATCATCAGCAATAGTGCCCTGCTGCGCGACACCCGCAGCCGCTCCAGCAACTTCTCCGTTGCCACCACGAAGAACCTCCCGTCACTCTACGCCAAACTGGGTGCAGAGGCCAACTACAGCTTCGGCAACAGCGAACAGGCGGTGAATGAGCAGGTCATCAAGGTGCACACTCTGGGCTACAACCTCCACGGCAATGCCTCCATCACGCCCATACAATGGCTGGAACTGCGCTACGACATCCGCTACGGCCGGTCACGTTCCCGCTACTCCGAGGAAAGCAACACCGTGACCTCGCTCACCCATAGCGGAGCCATCCACGTTTTCCCCATCTCCACCCTCGACCTCTCCTTGGACTATGACCATGTGCGCCGACAAATCACTACCGACACTTACAAGCATACGTCCCTCTTCAATGCCTCGGCCCAGTATAAATGGAAGCGTATCATCCTCCGTCTGGAGCTCACCAATCTCCTGAATCAGCACCACTATGCCTACACCGTCTTCGACGGCATCAACACCTACACCTACGACTACGGCCTCTGTGGTCGCACTGCCATGCTGTACGTCCGTGTATCGCTGCCGAAGAAGAAATGAAGTCGGTTAGCGTCCTACATAAAAGCAGCGTAAGTGTTAAACAATCTTTATTCTCACTCAAGAACATCCCTTTCAGCATATTGCAGGAGCGAACTATGCCGCAGAACGGGCAGCAGGAACAAACTGAGTATGTTACGTATAGAAACCATCTGAACGGTGTAGGCAATGCGTCGCATTCGCATAGGCAATCAAATGCAAACGGTTGCCTACACGAGTGCGATGCATTGCTAACACGATTTAAGAAAGTCCTTGACGTGGCACAAACGAAAGGCTAAAGAAACAGCCCCTGATACACTGTGGCATCAGGGGCTGTTCGTAACTGGTCGTGAATCCGTGGGGGAGCCTATCTCCTGCCGCGTCCGCCACCACCGCCGAAGCCGCGCTGCGGACGGAAGTTGTCCATGCTCTTGGCATTCTCGGTGCCGTTGGCGTTTTTGCCGCCGAAGATGTTCAGCTTGTAGATGACGTGGAACATGGCGTAGCTGTAGATGGCGTTGTACTCGGTGTCGCTGGAGGACATGGCGGTGAGGGCGCGGCTGATGTTGGAACGGTTTTGCAGGATGTCGTTCCACTCGAAACTGAAGGTGAGGGCACGCCCCTTGAGGAAGGAGTAGCTGAGCTTGGCGTTCCACAGGAACTCGTTGGTGTTCATGGCGGCAGTGGAGAATCCACGGCGGCTGCTCTGGCTCACGTCGGTGGTGAAGCTGAGACCGAAGTCGAAGTTGAGGTTCATTTCTGCACCATAGGAGAAGTTCCAGGTGTCGAGGTTGCTGTTGCTTACCACGTTATTGCGCGAGTGGTTGTAGTTCATGTTGCCGTTGGCACTGATTTCAAACCACTCCTTGCGGAAGCCGAAGGACAGTCGCTGGTTGACTCCCAGCTGGTTGGTTTTCGACTCTTCTTCGGTATATTGCTTGGGGTCGAGGTAGCTGACCTGGTGGTTGTAGTTGAGCATGGTGAAGGAGTTCACCGTGAAGTATTTCTTCTCGCCCAGCCCACGGTTGAAACCGAAGCCGAGGTAGCTGTTCCAGTTGCCGTTGATGTTTTCGGGCATGGTGGTGCGGACACCTGTGTCGGGGTTGTAGCTGGTGCGGTTGCTGATGCTGTTTTGTGTCAGCCCCACGCCACCGAAGGCGAAGATGCCCTGCTGGAGGTCGGCATTGTAAGTGTTGAAGTTCAGCCGCATGTTGTGATTGAAGGAGGGTTTCAGCCCTGGGTTACCCTTCGAGATGTTGAGGGGGTCGGAGTCGTCGGTTATGTCAAGCAGGTTGGTCATGGAGGGCTGGTTGGTGCGTCCGCGATACCAAATGCGGAACTGGGTCGGCTTGTCGAAGTCGTACTTGAAGTCGAGGCTGGGAGCGACGTTATAGACGGTGCGCTTCACTTCGGGGTATTCCTTGCCCATGTACTTGTAGTTAAGTGTGGAGTGCTGGGGCAGGAAGTCAACGCCAAAGCTGAGGTTGTACTGGTCGCCTACCTTGCGGAAGCTGATGCTCGCCGTGTGGTTGTAGTTACGATATTCGGAGTATTGCGAAAGGCGGTTGGCCACACTGTCGGTGTAGTGGTCGGCGTTGGAGGGATAGAGCTGAAGCATGGCGTCGAGCGCACCGGCCACGTCGTAGCGGTGGCTCTGCAGGGCGTTCTGCAAGGCATAGTATTGCACTACGTCGTTGGCCCAGACGTTGGCCTCGCGGTCGTTCTTGGAGTAGCTGTAGTTGAAGCGGTAGCTGAACTGCAGATAGGTCTTATAGGCTATGGGTTCGGAGTAGGTGACTTGCAGGGCGTAGTTGCGCGACTCGGCTGGCGTGGCGTAGTAGCGGTTGTTGCTTGTGGTTGTACCTGTCTTGTGGTAGCCGATGTTGGCTGCGGAGAGTTGTTTGCTCTGCGAGTCGGAGAAGCCGCCCGTGGCGCGGAAGGTGAGGTTGCGCCCAGCGGTGCCAAACTTGCGGTTGGCCTGCAGTTCGCCGTTGAATCCCTTGCTGTTGCTGTAGGTCTGCTGGGTGCTGGCGTTGGTGTTGACGATGAGGTTGAAGAGGGTGTCGGTGTTGAGTAGCACGCCCTTCTCGGCATACGTCAGCGGGTCTTGGCTCATGGCGGAGTAGAGGTCGGGATTGTCGTTGAAGGTGGCACGGCGGCTGCTGCCGAAGCCCCGGTTGCGCGAGTAGTTGGCACTGGGGCGGAAGATGATGTTGGTCATGGTGTCGGGCTTCCACTCAAAGCGCAGGTCGAGGTTGACGGAGATGTTGCTCGACTTGTTGATGCTCTCCGAGCGGGTGAAGGCTCCTGTCTGGGTGACGAAGTTCTGCACGCTGGACTTGTTCTGCGTGTCGGAGCCACTGTATCGCATCCGCACGTTACCGCCTGTCTCCAGTCCGTCGGTGACGGTGGCGAAGTTGAAGCCCAAGTCTTTGTATGCCTGGAGTCCGTTGCCGCCCCAGCCCCAGCCACGTCCGCCGCCACCGCCAAAGCCACGGTCGCCTGTGTTGTTGGCAGAACCGATGAGGGTGTACTGTCGGGTGTCGGAGAATCGGCTGAGCATGAGTTTCTCGGTGTAGCGTCGCTCGGTGCCAAGAGCCAAGTCGATGTTGCCAAACCAGCCCTGGTTCATGCCCTTCTTGATGGTGAGGTCGAGCACGGTTTCTTCCTCGCCGTCGTCGATACCTGTGACGCGGGCGAGGTCGCTCTTACGGTCATACGACTTGATTTTATCGACAATCTTGGTGGGGATGTTCTTCAGGGCGAGGTTCTTGTCGTTGAGGAAGAACTCCTTGCCATCGACCAGAATCTTGGTAACGGTCTTGCCATTGATGGTGATGTTGCCGTCAGCATCAATCTCGGCTCCGGGGAGCTTCTTCACCAGTTCTTCGAGGGCCGAGCCTTCGGATGTGCGGAAGGCTGAGGCGTTGAACACCAGCGAGTCGCCGCTGACTTGCACCTGTGCGGCATTGGCACTGACTACGGCTTCCTTCAGCATACGGGTGTCGTCGGTCAGGGTGATGTAGCCCACGCTGACGTTCTTTTCCTTCTTGCTGGTGAGGTCAAGGGGCAGGACGTGGTCGTTGTAGCCCACGAAGGTCACCTTGAGGGCGTACTTGCCTTTCTTCACGTTCTGGATGTTGAATGCGCCCTTCAGGTCGGTGGCTGCACCTGTCACCATCGTGCTGTCGGGCAGGGAGAGGATGCGCACGGTGGCCGAGGGGATGGGCTCGTTGGTGCCTTTTTCCATCACAATGCCCGAAACGTTGAATTTGCTCTGAGCCTGGGACAAGATGGAGAGTGCACAGCACAGCAGCAAGAGTAGAGATTTTTTCATTGGAGTTTGAGATTAAGATGTCGTGTAAAGATTGTCAAAAAAACAAGTCTTTTCGCCTGTTTATGCTTTTTTTGACGACAAAGTTACGCATTCGTTTAATTTCGGGTAGGTAGTTTTCAAAAACATGTGTAATTTTGCAACAAAATTTATGATATGGAAACTCATATTAACTCCGTGAAGGCTTGGTTTTTAGCCGCACGCCCAAAAACATTGGCTGGAGCAGCCGCACCTGTGCTGGTGGGTGCTGCTGTGGCTTGGCACGAGGTTTTTTCTCTGGCTTTTTGGTCCTACATTGCCAGCACAGAAGAGGAGATTCGGCAGAACTGGGGCATTGACATGGCGGACATCCTCCTCTTTTTCCTTGGTCCCACACTGCTTTGCCTGCTCTTTGCCTTAGTGATGCAGGTGGACGCAAACTTCATCAACGACTACTTTGACTTCAAGCGGGGCACAGACCGTGCTGACCGTCTGGGGCCAGAACGCGCCTGCGCTCAGGGGTGGATTAGTCCTGGTGCCATGCGCTGGGGCATTGGCATCACGACGGCGTTGGGTTGCATCATCGGGCTGCTGATTCTGGTCTGGAGTGCCTTCATCACAGATTCCTTTCCGTGGGGGGTGCTCGGTGCTGGCGTATGTTGCGTGGTGTTCTGTTTCCTCTACACCACTCACCTGAGCTATGTGGGGCTGGGCGATATGCTGGTGGTGGTGTTCTTCGGCATTGTGCCCGTAGGCTTCACGGCGTATGTCGCTACTGGAGAAAACTGGTCGGTAACACTCATTTTGGCAGGCATCTGCATGGGACTAGCCACCGACAATCTGCTCATGGTGAACAATTATCGTGACCGCCACGAAGACAAGATGTCGGGCAAACGCACCATCGTGGTACACATTATTAATATATATGGCGAGGAAAAAGGGACTGACATTGCCCGGCAGATATACCTGTGGCTGGGCATTGCAGCCGCTGTCCTGGCCGCTGTGGTCATCCACCTCGCAGACACCCCGCTGGCCAGTTTGCTCATGCTGATTTACCAGGTGCTCCATATACAGACTTACCGCAAATTGTGCACACTGGAGGGCAAGGAACTCAACCTTGTGCTGGGCGCAACAGCACGCAACATTTTCATCTTTGGCTTGCTGCTGGCCGTGGGCATTGCGTGTTAACGACCATTTTTAGGGAGAAAGCGCGAGAGCCACGGGGCTTTTTTCCCTGCTTTCCGCCACTTTTTTCAAAAAGTTATGCGTGAAAGGTTTTGTATTTAAAATAAATTATGTACCTTTGCAACCGCAAATCACTAAAAAACATACTAAAAACTATGACAAAAGCAGAAATTGTTGCTAACATTAGCAAAGAAACAGGTATTGAGAGCAAGAAGGTTCTTGCAGTTGTAGAAGCTCTCATGGTTACAATCAAAGACACAATTGCAAATGATGAAGATATTTTCCTCCGTGGCTTCGGCACATTCACTACAAAGACCCGCAAGGAAAAGATTGGCCGTCTCATCAAGGAGAACAAGTCTGTTATCGTACCTGAACACAAGATTCCTTACTTCAAGCCAGCCGACGTATTCAAAGATGCTCTGCTGAAGTAAGAAGTCCACAATTTGAAAATTAAAAGTTAAATGTTAAACGTTAAAATGACTGGCGCGCAGTACGCAAACACTCCGCATGGCATTTTAACTTTTAACTTTTAATTTTTAATCTTCAATCTTCAATCTTCAATTTCTTGACACTCGACGTACTCATCTGCACCCTTGACAAAGGCATTCTCCGTGTGCCAAAGGTCATACTGCCCCCCATGGAGGGAGTGCTGTGGGTTGTGTCGATGCAATACACCGACAAACAGTATTTAGACCTTGTTCCCACGTCACTGACTGAACGTGAAGACATTGTCCTAACCTGCATTGAGGGTAAGGGGCTTAGCCGCAACCGCAACAACGCACTTCTTCATGCACAGGGTGACATTCTGGTCATTGCAGACGACGACTGCCAATACACGGCTGAAGGGCTGCAAACCGTGAGGAAGACTTACGAACTGAATCCTTCAGCTAACATCATCCTATTCAAATCGAGTTTGCAGAAGTTCTTCCCCGACCGCCCCACCCCTTACCGCACAGCATTTGAACAGGGCTACTACCCTTCTTCTGTAGAAATGACCCTGCGTCGAGGACTGGGACTGAGGTTTGACGAGCGTTTCGGACTGGGTTCGCAGCACCTTTCTGCTGGCGAAGAGTCAGTCTTCCTGAAAGATGCAGAAAACGCCCAGTACACCATTGTCTGCATTCCCCAGCTGCTGGCCACCACCCCCGCCTCTGCTGCCACCGACAACCTACTGACCGACAAACGGCTGCAACGCACTAAGGGAGCGGTCTTCCGTTACCTATTCGGCACAGCAGCAGCCATTTGGCGTTGCATCAAAGAAACTGGCTATCACACCGTGCATAGCCACGCAAATCCCTTGCCACTTCTCTACAACCTGCTCCGAGGAATATGGATATTACAATAGTCATCCCCATCTATAACCGCAAGACATACATCCAGCGGACACTGGACAGCATTCCCGACAGCTACCCCGTCATCCTTGTTGACAACGGAAGCACCGACGGCAGTCGTGAACTCTGCACCCTGCTGGCCAAGATGCGGACACACACCAGGGTGGCCCAGGAATCCACACGCAGTGCAGCCGCCGCAAGAAACAAGGGGCTGAGCCTCTGCACCACGCCGTGGGTTTATTTTTTCGACTCCGATGACATTTTCACAGGACTGCCCACCACCTGGGACGAAACCAGCGACCTCATCTGCTTTCCCACCCGCCAACAGCTTCGAGGCAAGATGCAGACACGTGCCTACTCCCCCGTCACCACGCCCCACACCCACATCCTCAACTCCATGCTCAACACGCAGAGCATGATTTTCCGCACAGCCTTCCTGCAAAGCATCGGTGGCTGGAATCCTGCGTGCCTCATCTGGGACGATTGGGAACTGGGACTGCGTGCCCTGCTCCACACCCAAAACGTACAATGGCTCACACAGCAAACCTACCACACCATCTTCGTCCACCCCGAAAGTCTGACGGGCAACAGCCTTTCGTCACGCATCGCCCACATCCTCGTGGCACTCGACCAAGCCTTCAGCGATATCTACGACCTGCAGCCACAAAACAAACAAGCCTTTGCCGCCCTCTTCTACCGTTGCTACATCCTGAGCGGACAAATGCAGCACGAAGGTCATCCCGAAGCCGCCCGCCAACTCCACACCTTCATCTATGACAAATTCCGAGTCAACAAACAAAGCCACCAGATGGGCCGCATCTTCGAATGGGCAGCCCAGAAAGGCATACGCGGCCTGTGGCGCATAGCCCTCTGGACGGTATAACACCCCACTAAACAAGACACACCGCTTTGGGTCTTGTCATTTTTTTGGCCCTTTTTCTTGCACCATTGCTTTCTTTTGCGTACATTTGCAGCCGAGCTGACACTCATGCTCACAATCCACAAAAAAAAGACAAACAATGAAAAAGGTTCACATGGGTGGCTATTCAGTCGTAATTCCTGAAGGCTACGTTCACAAAGTAAAAGTGAGCCGAATAAAAGGCTCACAAGATGTTAGACTTGTACTTAAATCTGGAAAGCGAACAAATCCTGCTACCAGTCCGTTTGGAAAATGCCACTGCTGGGATAGCGACGTACACTAATTTCGCATTGTGGGATACAGGAGCCGAAATGTCTGGCATTTCTTGTAATACTCAAAATTTATTCTGGCAAAACAACAAGTGAATTGTTGCTTTGCTATTTTTTTGCTCTTTTTCTTGCACCATTGCTTTCTTTTGCGTACATTTGCAGCCGATTGAGTGGCAACACTCTTTCGGCGGCACTTCGGTGTCGTGACATAGTTAAATGAAGCGTTATGCTCGTCGTATAAGTAGAAACCGACCAAAATTCTAAAGATAAGACGGAGGATAAGCAAATTTGTTTCATGCCTTAGGGCGTGGAATGCCTTTTCCAACGTTTGTCTTATCGGGTTCTTGGTCGGACCTCTACTTGAAACGTGGACATAGCAGTTCCACGCTTCTTCATTTTTATAAACGTTCTTCATGGGACTGGGAAGGACACAAAACAATTCAAACACTATGAAAAAATTGTTTTTATTTATTTCGATGATGGCGACAACGCTATCTATGGTTTCCGCAGAGTACCATTGGTATCAAGATGTTACAAAATCGTTAACTATGATGATTGGTACATCAGATACCATTAACCCTTATGTGGACGCAGGTTTTGGAACAAGCCTTCCTATAGATGCCTACGAGTCTATGGACTATGCCATGTATTATGATGACAGGATAGATAATAGCGCCTTTACTATTACACCTACACAATACAACACAACAGACGGAAAATATTACAAAACATATCAATTAGATGCCTTAAGAAGAGGAACATACAAAATGATTGTGACAATTAAATACGGGTATTATGCTCCTGCCATGGGGTATTTTAAAGGTAATTCATTAAAAGTCACATACAATATCAATGTCGTAGATGTTACCCGAATCAATATGCCAACATCTTTGAACTTAAAGCCTGGTGATGTATATACACTGGAGCCACAGATTCTTGAAACCGGGGCAACATCGAAGCTGACATGGACAAGCAGCAATACTGGTGTGGCAATCGTGAACGATGGCACTATCAGAGTTTTGCGAGTAGGCGAAACTGATATTATCTGCACTGCATACAATGGCGTTAGTGCAACGTGTAGGCTGGTTGTGGTTCCCATTATTGCGGAAGACTTCAAATTAGAGGAAACTGCATGTGAACTCGAACCAAACGAGACATTCCAACTCACACCTCAGTTTACGCCATTCAACACAACAGACCAAAGTGTGACCTACAAGAGTTCAAACACAAAGGTTGCCACCGTTGATGCTAACGGCATTATAACTGGTGTAAATATGGGTTCATGCACCATTACAGCCAGCACAAATGACGGTAGCTTTTTGAGTGCAACCTGTAGTGTCACCGTCAAACCTACTGTTACGGAGGTTCGTCTGAATGGAGCAGCAGAAATTGCTGTCGGAGAAAGCACAACGCTCCAAGCAACGATATTACAAGAGGGAGTAGAAACCACCTTAACATGGAGCAGCAGTAATACAGCCATCGCTACCGTGGACAACAATGGAACAGTCAATGCTCTGAAACCAGGAAACGTCACCATCATTTGTACAGCAGCCAATGGGGTGTCAGGCTCTTTCAATATGACAGTAACTCCCCTAAAAGAATTATTACTGTCCGCTAAACGTAGCTATAGCTATCCCAACTCTTTGAGAGACAGGAGTCGGGATAGTTTCTTTTTCGTGACAAGCCCCCCTTATTCATTTTCGTTGTCATCTGGAGGTGATTCTGCCGCCTGTTCAAGCATC
>JAFTEV010000089.1 GCA_017453465.1 Bacteroidaceae bacterium
AGAAGAAGTACGCCATCAGATCGTACGAGGTGTGCTCAACCGATGCTGAAGGTAAACCGGCAAAGGAATATGTGGCTCTCATCATACAGCGAACGCATCCGATGCTTGACGAAATCGTTCAGCGATTCGATGATGAGATACAGATGTTCAACGACAATAAGCCTGACGAATAACCCCCCACACCCCCACCGAGAATTTTTATCCGCCGAGACTGCCGCAGCGCAGCCCCGGCGGAATCCGTTTTGTGTCGGCGAGCCGACGGGCGCGGCGGATGATATGAATAGATGATAATGTGAGTTAATAACAAACGATGTGTAACAATTATAATATGTCTAACAATTTAAACTAAACGACAATGAAAAGAACATTCAGAAGTCTGATGGCCCTGGCCATCGCAGTAGTAACCCTCGCGGCCTGCAGCAGCAGCGACGACGTGGAGAAGTACGTGGCCGACGTCACGCTGCCCAGCGGCACCGAGAAGACAGAGGATGCCGACATCCTGGTAGAGGCCGGCGCCCATGAGTTTACCTTCGACATCAAGACCGAGGGCAAGTGGACCGTAACGAGCGAGAACCGCTTCCTACGCGTGAAGAACGCCGAGGGCACGGGCAACGGCACCGTGACCGTGGCCGTGCAGAACAACAGGAGCGACGACCGCAAACTGGGCACGCTCGACATCACCTTCCCCGGACACGAGTCGGAGAACAAGACCATCACCGTAGAGCAGAAGTACGCAGGCGAGAACGGAGGCAATGCTGCCGACGACATCGAAGACAACAACAAGATCTATGCCGTGGGCTACAGTTACGACGCGACCGCCTCCTACGCCAATCCCGATGCGGTGAAAGTGGAGATATTCGACACCCAAGCCTTGATAGATGACAAAGTACTGGCTATAAACGCCTTCCAAGGGTCACTCAGGGAAAACACCGTCACCGGCAGCTCCGTCAGCGAGATATCTAACAAGCTCAGTACAAAGGCCAGCGTTGAGGGCAGCTACTGCGGATTCAAGGGCGAGGTGAAAGCATCCTTCGACATGGAGCACTTCCAAAGTAGCAACTATGAGTATGCTCTCTCCTATCTGGATATGACCATAAGGAAAGCATCACTCAGCAAGAGTTTTAAAAGCGTGAAGTTTAACTACATGACCGACGATGCCTATAATGACATCAATGGTGTGCCGATGGTAAACAGGAAGGGTAAAGTAAGGATTAGCTATGCGAGTGATGATGAAGGCTTTAAAGACCTGATTAGGGATTACGGCACTCACGTCATCGTCCGTTCAGGACTGGGCGGGCGTATTCGGCGCTCGATGGAGGTAGACCTCACCAAGGTGTCCTCGTCATACGATGTGAAGGCTTACGTAAAGGCCAGCTATGAGGGAGCTGTGGACGCCAGCGCCGAAGTGGACGAGCACTACAAGGAGTCATACCAAGAGAGCAGAGAGGCCGTTAACCTCAATATCGACGTGCTGGGTGGCAGTGATCAAATGAGCAAGAATCTGATGTCGAGGGAAGGCTTCACCAAAGAAAATCTTCAGAACTGGAAGAATTCGGTGAAAGAAGACAATATGGCCCTGGTCAGTTTCGATGAAGGTGCGCTTATACCCATCTATGAACTGGTTGACCGTGAAGCTACTGTAGCTGAAGACGGCTTCAGTGGCGAGGATCGCTATTTGGCTTTGAAGGGTTACATAGATAATAATATGGGCAAGGACCCGGATTTCTCCTATTACAACTGCGGAACCGTATTTGAGTTCAATATCCCCACCTTCGAAAACAAATGGAACAACACCCTTATCAAGGATATTTATTGCGACGGCCACTGGGTAGCACAGGTCTGCAACGAGTATGTGCCAGAGATCAACCGTAATGAGCGCGTCACCGTGGTCTATCCCGTCATCGTCAACCAGCCCCGCTACTACATGGGCTTCTTCCTGGGCAACGACAGCCACAAGCCTGCCCGCGTATCGTGGAGCGGCACCAGCGTGAGTATCGAAGAATATGATGACCTCGACTTTGGCAAAGTGTCGAAACTCTATCTGCGCGGCGCATCCATCAAGACCGCTCCACACGAAGGTATGGAGCCCAAGACCTGCGAGACAAAAGAGGAATACCTGCAGGGACTGAAGGGAGCGGGCACTAACTACCAGGGGGAAAAATACAACTACCCGATAGTGAAGATATTTAATAACATCTGGATTCGCGAGAACTACAAGCACCAGGTGAAGGATGCGCAACCGCACCGGGATTGGTCGGAGAATAATATGAAATCGCATGAGGTATATTATTGGATTTCTTATGCAGAGCAAGCTTGTCCAAGTGGCTGGCGACTGCCTACCATGGATGACTATCAGAAAATGGTGGACAAACTCACCCACAACGGCCATTCGCTGCCAGGCCTCGCCTGTTCGGCCTTGGACAGCAATGTTACAGGATTTAGTCTTAACTTCCCCGGTTACTGGTCGACTGATTATTACTATTACCACGACAACTATGGCATGATTCAGAATAAACGAGGCAACTTTCCTGGGATGGTTCTCGGCGAATGGAAAGATAACGACCATGCGGTATTTCTAACATCTGACGAACCCGAACTCGCTTTGTTTACAAAGGGTGGACAGTATGAAAGAGATGGTTTCCATCCCAACGGTGTCATGACCAGTTACTTCAGCGTCCGCTACGTGAAGGAATAATCATCTCTCAGAAGTCTGGCAGTGCTCGCCGACCCCTCAGCGGTGCTACTGCGTGGCAACAAGGGACCCTCTGAGCCCTCAGCGGTGCTACTGCGTGGCGACAAGGGACCCTCTGAGCCCTCAGCGGTGCTACTGCGCGGCAACAAGAGACCCTCTGAGCCCTCAGCGGACATCAACGTGAGTAACAAATCATATAAAAAACAAGAATTATGGCACAGAAAACACTTACAACCAACTATCTATCGCGCCTGTCGAACGCGAACCACGACGGCGTGACGCAGCAGATCGACGACCGCTTCGCCGAGTTCGAGACCGACAACCAGATGTTCATCGCGGCGCGCAACGCCGTGCATCAGGCGCGACAGGCGGAGGACACGGCCTTCAAGCGCTTCAGCGGCAAGGACTTTGCCTCGGACGACCTGAAGCGGGAGGACGCGCTGGAAGACAAGTACATGTCCACCGCGCTGGGCATCCTCAACGGACTGCTCTACCTGCCCGAGACGGAGCCGATGCGCCGCAAGGCACAACAGGCGCGGCAGGTGCTGAAGGACTTCAACTTCTCGACCAGCGACGGCTTCGAGGCCGAGGCCCGCAAGGTCATCAACATGTCGCAGCAGTGGGCCGCCGCACAGGACTACACCCTCCAGGAACTGGGCATCGAGGCGTGGGTGCAGAAGGCCGTGGTGCAGGCCCAGAAGGTGCTCCAACTGGTCACCGTGCGCGTGGACCACGAGAGCGCCAAGGTGAAGGGCGAACTGGCCGCTGCCCGCAAGGCCACCGACGAGGCCATCCGCAAGGCCTACGACATCCTGAACGCCCTCGCCGTGCTCGCCCCCTCGTCAGACCTCTCGGCCCTCGTCACCGTCCTCTTCGGCATCGAGGACCGCGCCAAGCTCTACTACATCAGCGGCGGTTCGTCGTCCGGCGGTGGCTCGAAGCCCACACCCGAAGGCGGCACGTCTGACGGCTCATCGGACGGCGGTTCATCATCGGGCGGCGGAGTAGGCACCATCACGACCGGTGGCGGTTCGTCTTCCGGCAGCGGTTCGTCTTCGGGCAGCGATTCCGGCTCCGGCAGTGACAGTGGCTCGAATGATGGCGACTACAACTTCGGATAATCCGCTTAATAATCCGTAAAACTATCTCCCATATACGCCGTATTTGGGAGATTTTTCGTAATTTTGCAGTCGATTATTAAAATCCGAATATGAATCAGAAGAAACTATGGATGCTCGCCGCCATCCTTGTAATTATTTGCGGCGCATGTGTGATTACCTGTTGTAACAGCGACGAAGATAATCCCGTTGTTAGTCCGACCGACGACAGCAGTCAGTTTGTAACGCTCAGCGAGGCCGTGCCCGATGCCATTCTGGAGATTCGCTACTACG
>JAFTEV010000020.1 GCA_017453465.1 Bacteroidaceae bacterium
AAAAGCCAACTTTTCGTCTTAAATAAAGTTAAAATCGTTAAATCTGCACGATTTTACATTCTCAAAATATCCTTGATAGGACTTTTCTACCGTATTACCTACAACTCACTGATTATCAATATGTGCCACAAACTCTGGTTGTAGTGCCATTAAGGAGATAATCATAGGAAGTAACATAAAAAGAATTGACCAACACGCATTTACAAATTGTAGTGAATTGTTGGATGTATATTGCTTTTCAGAGAGTGTGCCAAAAACAAAAGAAAACATATTTGAGGGTTCTTATATTGAGTATTCAATACTTCATGTTCCTGCTAACTCCATTAATTCGTACAAGGCATCAACACCTTGGAATCAGTTTAAGAAAATTGTACCAATCGTAGCCACTGACCCACAGCCCATTACAGAAACTGACCTGTCATCCATCAATGGGGTGCAGATTGACAATGACAATACCATCCAATCCGTATATTCAGTAAATGGTAGGAAACTCAATGTATCGGACACGTCGGTACTGCCTAAAGGTGTCTATATTATTAATGGCAAGAAACGTTTAATCAAATAATTATTACAGTGATGAAGAAAGCAATCCTATTCTTATTACCTCTGCTTACTATGGCATTGGTATTCACCTCTTCCTGTAGCAAGGATGATGATAGTGCAAGTTTTACTGTTAGTGGCACAAGTCTTGTTGGTACTTGGGCTTATGTTGATGAATATGATAGGAAACTTGTTGTACCTTATTACTTTACTATAACAGATGACGGCTTACTTACATATAACAATTATTGGGGTAAAAAGGCTTATTACAAAGACGGAAATATCTATTCCAACTCTTATGCAGAAACAGATGCAAGATACCATGTTACCCTTAAAGGTAATGAACTCTATACGGATGACGGTTTACTGTTGGCCCGTGTCAAGGTTATTGACAGTAATCATATTCGTACATTTGATAATACCTACGGCAGTAATTATGAGGACTACGTTAGGGCAAACAACTTTATGTTATTAACTGATTATTAAATAGATATACTATGAGCAGAAAATGTAACATATTAGCATTAGTGCTATTGGCTATTGTCACTATTACTTTATTCGTTAGTTGTAGCAAGGATGATGACGGGTTTACCGTTGATGGAACTAATATAGAAGGTACTTGGGTGTTTTCTGAGGAATACAAAAAATATGACGGGATTAAGGTGTCCACCTATTTCACTATTAACTCTTATGGCGAGATATGTTGCTATTACACTATAGCACCAACATATTTTGAAATACAAGATGGATACATTATAAATGACGGTAGTAAAGGGGAAATATTATTTGTTACTAACATAAAAGACGGTTCATTTTACGCTGATTATGGTTATGGAATGACAATGACTGCCAAAGTGGAAGTTGCAAACAAGAACACAATCAAGTTTATAGAGCACATTAAAATAAACTCTATGGGCGTTAATTCAGTTGAAGATGGCATAGAAGAATTAATAAGGATAAAAGGTGTCAAAGAGAAATCAGATGATGAAGACATTTGTGAACCTTTACCTACTAAGCTACCTGTCATCGGAGGTGGTGAAAATAATGGTAACGGCAACAATAACAACAACGGGAATGATGACAATGGTAGCGGCAACAATGGGAACAATGGCAATGTAGATTGGACGGGTAATTGGCAGAATGTTACAGATGATTTCAGTAAAACCATATCCTTCAGAAAAATAAGGGTGCTGAATAAACAAAGTAATAATGTCAATTACTGTTGTGCTTTCTTCTCCCTCAATCCCAATGACAACACCACTAAAGACACCTATTACAATATCAATTTCTACAATTTGACTATTGGGGATAATATGTCACAAGGGCCAAACGGTATAAAGATTAGTAGTTGCACCCCAATTGGCGATAATTGGTATGAATATGAATTTAGCAACTATCTCTATTTTTCCCACTATCAGGAGAATACCCCAAGAAACCAACTATGGGTTTTGCCTCAAACTGAAACAAGATAGATGCAGCCCTTTCGATTATATTAATATTTGACAGTCAGGTTTTTGTTTCTTATAGAACACAAAGAAATAACTATGATATTTACGGGCTATGTGTTGTTTCCCTCCACTATTAAGCAATCTCTTGTTTGAAACAAGAATGAATTTGTCTTTGAGTTCAAAGCCTGTTTCAAATGCCTTTTGAACAACATAATCACTAACCCAAAGTTGTTTCATTGAGTAGGAGACATCCATCGTTTTCATAACAAGGTAGCCACCTTTCATAAGTTTCCTATATGCCAACTCTATCATTTCCCTATTAGTATCAAACATTTCTTCTTCTGAGTTGAATGAAGTAAACCTGTCCGTTATCTTAGAGCCTATTCCTTGCACTATATAGGGCAAATCAATGACGCAGTTATGAAGTGTGCCATCAGGCAAAAGAAACGCCTCTGAGAGCGGTTTTACGCCCTCTAATTGAGGGTACTTATCAAACTTCAAATCGGGCTGTCTGATACCCTTCCAAAACACCCCTATGCTATAGGTGAAATCACATTCATAATGGTTGTTATTGATGTAAAGTTGAAGTATGCTGTTAAGTATAACCGTCTGAGAGTTGCTTACACTCTTAATAATGTTATTACTTTTTTGCAGGTCAAAGCCTGAATACTTCTCAGGAGAAAGACAATAAGG
The DNA here is from genome assembly GCA_017453465.1 of Bacteroidaceae bacterium. Lineage (GTDB taxonomy): Bacteria > Bacteroidota > Bacteroidia > Bacteroidales > Bacteroidaceae > Minthosoma. Next base: position 2,682 of record JAFTEV010000020.1, read on the forward strand.
GAACTCCACCATCTTCATATACTTCTTAACGGTGTTGAGACTATACCCAGATAAACGTTTTATCTGTGATGCCGTATATTCGGGGTTTTGCTCTTGAAGTCTTTTGATATTAGTGAAAATCTTATATATTTCATCAAACTTCCTATCTATACCACTATCCTGAATGTATTTTCTGATAGTTGCTATAGAAACACCATTGAGCCTTGCATTTTCGGCTATTGACAAGTTCGGATAGTATGATAATTCCTTCATCTTACTGGGTATGTTTTGCAAAGGTAGGCATATTTCACCAAACCACCAAATAACAAGCCATAAAAGCAACCATTTTTAACTGTCAAAGATTGATAATCTGAATTATTAATAAATGACAGAGAAAAATTCCCTCAATTGAGTACCTTTTAGCCCTGTCACCTATCAATTAGTTTACTTGATCAAGTGTATTATTCTCTTTTGACAACTTTTTAGAGAGCAATTCAGAAACCTTGTTTTTTCCTATCTTATAGCCCATATCCTTTAACGCCTTTAGGTTTGCATTTCTTGACAAGGTAACATCTATCTTATCATATATTTCAGCATAATCCTTATCATTATTACGGGCTACAACCTCCCCTGCTTTCTTACGCTCATTGTATAGGGTCATCCTACACCTCTTGACACCATATTGCTCCTTAATCAAGGAAATTTGGTGCATATAGTCACCTACATTTTTATACGTTCCTTGCCTAAGTATTATCCCGCTTTTAGGGGCTTTTGCCTTGGCTTTTTTGATAGTCTCTGAATCCTCATATATATTGGCTGTATAGGCATTTGTGGTTTGTCTAATGAGGTCTGCAATAGTAATAGTGTTGTTGGAGTTATCAATAAACCTATAGAAGTCTATCACCATTGAATAAAACAGTGTGTCAATGTCTATATCGGGGCAGATACAACGCCTTACTAATGCTTGCTTAAACAGCCAATTCTTTCTGCCCTCACCATCTATAAGTTTCTTTACCCTATAATCACAACGGATGTAGTCATTATCTATTAATTGGTACTTGTAATCTATCCAATCAGACTTCTCTTTTCGGTAAATGTAACGGTACTTCTTCCTGTAGTGATGCCAAAATACTTCATAAGACAGTTTATTAGCATCCCTAATGAGGCTTTCATCTATAGGGGTGGCTTCTTGTACAAACTTAGATACAACGTTTGTGTTGTTTTTTTCTCTTACTATATTTGTACACAGAGCCACCTTATTACACCCTTTAACATTGGATATACTATTTACTTGATCAGGAGAAAGAAAAGAAGAAAAAGAGAAAACCTTATTATAGTTCTTACTATTAAAATGCTCCCCTGCTTTATTAGTTCCGTGCATCATTTGATAGGCTAACCTACCACAATTATCTGTAACTTCAATGCCTAATCTTGACGTTATAGCCTTATACAAAGCATCATAGAGTTCAAAGGAATAAATCGGCTCATCAAAACAATACAACAATCTGTACCTATTTCCCTCTATTATATGGTTATAGGTTGTGTACATCATAGTCGGTAGAACAGAAGACATAATAGCCTTCAACTCTATCCAAGAATAAGGAATGTCATCAAGGTCAACAGAAACAATGTTAGTCTGTTTGAACCTATCTTTTTTCACACCACGCCCCTTTAATGGATGATATTCGCCCTCTATACCATAACAACATTGTATAGAATGGCCGTTAATCAGTAAATCATACAGAGCATTAACATCAATGTCCTGCTCAATAAAGGTCATCTTTGCGACCTGACCGCCTATCTGCTTTTCCTGATAGCCGTCTTTGGTTGTACTAACGTACATCTAATTTTTGTTTTTTATCTCGCTTGTTATTATTAGATGGAGTGAAACTAAACCTCCATATCCTGCTTATTAGTTCGGTAGAAACTCCTTAAAAAGGGAAACCTTGAAGGCTAACAAGCAAGATAGACAAACCTCCAAGGTTTCAAAATAGTTTCTATTATAAATATACAATTAATAAATTTACAATCAAGAAAAAACGCTCAATATGCCCCCCGTACTATGTTTTTCTATAGGCCGTTCCCGACACCGCCCTCTGAGCCATCTTACACAAAAAATGGATTACGGTCTGAGGATACTTGAAGGCTTATTAAAAGATTATTATTAATATAATAAAACCTCTGACATGGCCAAACTTTCGAGGAAGAATTTGCGCTAAAAAAAGTGCCTATCTATTAGATGGCACTCCTAACATAGAAATAAGGTACTTGATTAGTTTAAGAACTCTTTCTTTATACGTTTGATTGTCGAGGTGGAACATTTAACGCCTTTACTCTTACATATAGCAAGCGTATTGGCTACGCTATAGCCCTTTTTAAGGCACTTAATGACTTCTTTATATTGCTCTTTCATTTGTTCCTCAGTCTTAACGCTACCAACCTTACGGCCTAACTTTCCCCCACGTTCCTTGTATAGTTTGCGTCCACTGTTAAGCCTAAACTTGATGTTTTCACGTTCCATTTGACTGACCACACCAAGTACGGACACAAGAATTGGGAATAACATGGATTGCTTACCATCAGAATCAAAGAGGCTGATACCTTCTTTTTGAAAAAAGACATTGATATTGTGGTCTACGCAAAACTTGATGGATTCCTGCAAGTCATATACGCTGCGAGACAAGCGGCTCATTTCACTGCAAAGAATCAATTCAATACCATTGTTCACAGCATAGTCCAAACATTCATTCAAGACTTCACGCTTTGCATTAGCCGTTACACCGCTTATATGTTCCTCAAATACCCTTTCCACATCTATGCTGTTTTGAGTGGCATAATTGATGAGGTCGCTTACTTGTCTGTCAGTTGATTGTCTGTCACCAACGCTACTGACCCTTGCAAAAATCGCTGCTTTCATAATCCAAAAATTCTAATTGTTATTACTTCTATTTCTACAGCTAAGGTACAGCTTTTTTTTGAATTGGCCAAATAAATGAAAGATTATTTTCAGTCAATATAGGGGTGGTTAAAATAAGTGTAATAAGATTTATTTGAACCAATTTGTTTTTCGGCCCAATTACCTTTTCGGTAGCAAGTCCTCCCCTCCTATGGTAGCCCCCTTCAATCCTGTGTATCCCCCCTCAGTATGTGTTACCACCCCACACCCCATTTCCAAGTTCGCTCAAAGTGGTACATGAAAATTTTCCCATATTTTCGAGGAAACGGATGATGACCTGTATCCTCCTGATGCCGTACTGTGTAATAAGATTAGGTTTAATATAATAATTAATCTGAGTTGGCCAAACATTTAACCCGTTATTTTCCAAGAATTTGCTTATTATTTCAACTTTCCTGAGGATCCTGATGATGACAGTTTCGGCGTAATCCTTTGATTAGACCCTTAATATATTTTTTAATCTGAGTTGGCCAAATTTTTATTGGAGAAAATAGACTTTTTACTTCAATTTTAACTATTTATTATTAGATAACCTGTTAAGACAGATAAGCCTATCACAAATAATAATAACAATAATAATAAGACAATCATAATGGATGAGATAAAGACAAGGTTAGATAAGATAGCAGATAGTTATCAACTTATTTATGAAACTACTGACAACGCTATCGTTTTCCCCAATATCGCAAGTTGGGAACTAAACAACAAAATCACCTGCAATGTAATTTACAATGGTGTAGGGCGTATGATTTTCAATGAGCCAATTACAAATATCCCTGAGAGTTTTTTCCTCGGTTGTGAGAATTTGAAGTCGATTATCATTCCTTCAAGTTGTAGGGTCATCCACAATTTTGCGTTCTTTACCTGTAAAAATTTGGAGAGGATAAAACTCCATACAGGTCTTAGGATAATTGGGGAACGTGCTTTAAGTAAGACAGGGCTGAAACGGGTAGAGATACCTTCAACTCTCATATTCGTTTCTGATAATGCTTTCGATGAGAGTAAACTACGGTATATGAAATTAAAGACACCAACATCGGCTTATCGCTATTTCGGTGTTAATGCAATAGGGCAAAATATAAAAATTGATGGAATAAGCAAGTTCGATGACTTTCATTCAACGGCATTAGGGTAATTATTAGGAGATATGGGGAAAAGACAGGATAGAACAGTTAGCAAAGCCACAAGGCAGAAAATTTCATCAAGCCTGAAAGAATTTTACCGCAATCGGTGGTCACAGGCTGCAAGGGAGCAAAGAAGTAACAGATTAAGCAGCCGTTTACGGGCATATTGGGCTTCAGTGCCAACAGCATAATAATATAAATAAGGTAAATGATGAATAAGATACAATATACATCAACGGATGGCAGAATTGTACTTCCCCTAACACAGAAAATGGAAGATGGTAATAGGATCGTGAACAACGCCTATCAAGATGGTGTCGGTACTATCACATTCAAGGCGGAAGTAAAGACCATTCCACAAGGACTATTTAGGGGCAGTTTAACACTTGAAAGTATCTCTATACCTTCGTCCGTAAAAGCAATAGATGACAGTGCATTTGAAAGATGTAGGCATCTAAAAAAAGTCAATCTCAGTGATGGCTTACTTAGCATCGGTAAGCGAGCATTTGCATATACGGATTTGGGAAACGTAGTTATTCCGTCATCTGTGCTTGTTGTAAGTTCTGAGGCGTTTAGCCATTGCGAATGTCTAACTACGGTGAAGTTCAGTAAGCCATTTTCTGCTATGGTAATCGGTACAAATTGCTTTCTTAATAGCCCAACGGAAATAGCAATCATTTGATTTTCAGGAGAAATAATCAGCCATTGTGAGGGTCAAATAATTAGTGTTAAAAATCAACCCTGTAGATATAGCAAAAACGCTCTCTACAGGGCTTTTGTTTCTCTCAATTCAACAATAAATAGGCGTTATTATTACCCTTATTTCAGGGAAGGGAACAGAGGGGTATGACAATTTCTCCCTGATTATTCGGTAACAGGGAACAGGCTTAATAGGCTTATTTATCTTTTGTCTCATCTGAAACATCAAAGCCCTTAAACATTGTGGCAAATTGCTCTGCTATCATTTGTGCATTTTCTTCTTTTGTCACTTTAATATATTTCAAAAAATTGTGTTCTGTTGTATGGCCTGTAAGTTGCATAATAGAAACTGTCGGAAGCCTACGCTTATACATATTCGTTGCAAATGAGCGTCTTGCTGTGTGCATACCTATTAACTGATACTTTGGGTAAATAATTGTCTTTACCTGTCCTGCCCGATTTTCAATAATTGGTGTCTTTTCATCAACTTTAGCAAGGCGGCCACATTCTTTCAAATGTTGATTAACTTTAGACTTATCGCACAAATGGGGAAATTTCCCTTGATACTTATTCCACAACTCAATTACAAACGGGTGCATCGGTATAACAACCCTCCGTTTTGTTTTTTCTGCCGTAAGAGTTATCAATTTCTTATCAATGTCAAAAAGAGCCTCATTAAGTTTGTTAAGGTCGGAACGCCTTAATCCCGTCCAACAACCAATAATAAACAAATCCCTTGAACTTTCCATTTCGGACTTCATATCAATATCTCCTGAAGCCTTCAATGCTGCAATATCTAAATGATATATCCTCTCTATTTCATCTTCTGTTAAATAGATATTATCTACATCTTCACCTTTACCTCGTAATTCCTTGTATCGTTCACCAACATTGTAACCTTCTTTCTTTGCGGCATTAAGCCAAGGCTTTAGAACTCCATAGGTTGCCCTTATAGTATTAAGTTTGTATTTCTTCACCTTATAACACCAATCAGAAAAAAGAGCATCAAAACGGGAATCGTCAAAGGTATTAAAATCGTCTGCAAGATGTGAGTATTGGAAGAACTCTTGAAGCCTATGTAGTACTGTTTTATGATGTACCTTTGTTTTTTCTGATACATAGCTCCCCGTATGGGGGTCTATCCTGTCTCTCTTTACATATTCTTCAAAAAATTGTAAGGGAGTAACTTTACTCTTTTTCTCTGCCAATTCTTCTCCCGTTATTATTCTTTCTATTGATAGTTGTATCTGATGTTTTACTATTTGCTTTGCAGTCATGCCACCATAGGATTTATTAGGGTCGTTAAGACGGAAATAATCTTCTAATGATTTTATGAGTTTATCTAAGACTTTGTTCACTTTCCTACTTTGACGGTTTGACTTATCTGAAAATTTTTCTTCACTTGTAATACAACGCTGAATGGTACTATCCCAAGTCGCAACTTCAACATTTTGCTGTGTACTAACTTTTACCATATTACCATCCCATCGGCAAACAAGAATTAATAACGTTTGCTTCTTTGATAAATCTTTCAAGTTGAAATTAATCCGTATTGTTCCCATTTCTCTTTTTCATTTAATTTTGGGGCAAAGGTATATACTTTTTTTTAATTGGCCAAAATAAACACAGAAATAGTGGTCGGTGGTGGTCGATTTTGGTGGTCACTTTTTAAAAAATGTACAAAAAGAGACCGCTACTTGACTTACAACAACTTACATCAAATAGCGGTCTAAGTAACTGATTATATTTCAGATAAGATTAAGTCTTATTTGATACTTTCAGGGATGGCAACTATTCCCACTCTATCGTTGCTGGTGGCTTTGAGGAGACATCGTAGCAGACGCGGTTGACACCACGTACACCCCGGATGATGCTGTTGGAGACTTCGGCCAGGAAGTCGTAGGGGAGTTTGGCCCAGTCTGCTGTCATGGCATCGGCACTGGTGACGGCACGCAGGGCTACGGGGTTTTCGTAGGTGCGCTCGTCGCCCATCACGCCGACGGACTTTACGTCGGAGAGGAGGATGGCTCCTGCTTGCCAAATCTGGTCGTAGAGCGAGACTTCGATTTCACCGTCTTTCATGTTGGCTGGTACGCCTGCTGCCAGGACGCGGCGGGCTTCTTCGCCTGAGAGCTTTACCTTCCAGTTGCGCAGACCTCGGATGAAAATGTCGTCGGCTTCCTGCAAGATGCGCACTTTTTCGGGTGTGATGTCGCCCAGAATGCGCACGGCCAGACCTGGGCCTGGGAAGGGATGGCGTGTGATAAGGTGTTCGGGCATCTGCAACTGGCGACCTACGCGGCGTACTTCGTCCTTGAAGAGCCACTTGAGGGGTTCGCAGAGCTTGAGGCCCATCTTTTCGGGCAGTCCACCTACGTTGTGGTGACTCTTGATGACTTTGCCCGTGATGTTGAGCGACTCGATGCGGTCGGGATAAATGGTGCCCTGTGCCAGCCAGCGTGCACCGTCAATCTTCTTGGCCTCGGCTTCAAACACATCGATGAAGCCTGCGCCGATAATCTTGCGCTTGCGTTCCGGCTCGCAGACACCAGCCAGCGCGGAGTAGAACTTCTGCGAGGCATCTACGCCATGTACATTCAGACCGAGGCATTCGTAGTCGCGCAACACGTCGGTAAATTCGTTCTTGCGCAGGAGTCCATTGTTCACGAAGATGCACGTGAGGTTCTGACCGATGGCACGGTTGAGCAGGACGGCTGCCACGGAGGAATCGACACCGCCAGAGAGTCCGAGGATGACCTTGTCATCACCCAGCTGCTGACGCAGTTCGGCTACCGTCTGGTCCACAAACGATGCGGGGCTCCAGTCTTGCCGTCCGCCGCAAATATCTACCACGAAATTCTTCAGCAGCAATGTACCCTGAACGGAGTGGAACACCTCTGGGTGGAACTGTACACCCCAGAGCTGCTGGTCGCCCGCCTGGAATGCGGCATTGACCACACTGTCGGTGGAGGCTATCACACGGAATCCCTGCGGCAAGCGTGTGATGGTGTCGCCGTGCGACATCCACACCTGACTGCCTTCGTCGAATCCACGGAAGAGCGGGTTTTCCTTCTCGAAGGACTGTAGGTTGGCTCGTCCATATTCGCGAGTACCTGCTGGCTCCACCTTGCCCCCAAAGGTTTCGGCTGTCAGCTGGGCTCCGTAGCAGATGCCAAGGACGGGCAATTTGCCGAGGAACTGGCTGAAGTCCACCTTGAAAGCCTCTTTGTCATAGACGCTGTAGGGCGAACCCGACAAAATCACTCCAATGACATCGGGGTCTTCCTTTGGAAATTTGTTGTAAGGCACAATTTCGCAGAACATATTCAGTTCTCTGACGCGGCGGCCAATGAGCTGTGTGGTTTGCGACCCAAAGTCTAAGATGATTATCTTTTGCTGCATATTTTTGTGGTTTGGTGGTTTTTAGGAATGAGGAATTAGGAATGAGGAATTAGGAATTGATACTCAAATTGTGAATTGATTAATTGTGAATTGTCAATTGTCAATTGTCAAATCTATAAACGCTTCTGCCTTCTCGATGGAATCCAGTTTTCCCACATCGAGCAGATGCAGGTCGGGCTGCTGTTGCAGACGGATGTCCACCTTGTCGCAGACGCTTAAGTAGAAGTCGATGATGGAGAATTTGCCTTCCCACGCATCCATCAGGGGAAGCAGTTGCTGATTGAATACCTGAATGCCAGAGAATGCCACTTTCTGACAGACTGAGACATCGAGGTCGGGATAAGGGCTTTTCACTTGTCCCGTAGCAATGTTGGTCCAGCCCACAAGCCTCCCCTGCCCGTCTGCCAGCAGATAACGCTGGGTCTGACGCTGCGACACCAGCAGTGTGGTGGGCTGGCCTTCGGTCTGGAGCACAGAACGATAAAACGCACCCAAGTCCATATCGGACAGGATGTCAACGTTGTGTACCAAGATGGGTTGTTCGTTGGGAAAAAGTTTGGCAGCCTTCTTCAGTCCCCCACCCGTCTCAAGCAACAGGTCTGTCTCGTCAGAGAAACGGATGTCGAGACCAAATGCCTGGTTCTCGGCAATGAAGTCCACGATTTGCTGTGCAAAGTGGTGCACATTGATGACCACACTGGTCACTCCGCTGCACTTCAGTTTCTCGATGAGCCACTGCACAAGGGGCTTTCCCCCGATGGGCACCATCGCCTTGGGCATGGTGTCGGTCAGCGGGCGAAGCCTTGTGCCCAGTCCGGCAGCAAATATCAGTGCGTTCATTCGTATTCTTCCTTGGTAATGGTGTACTTGGCTACCTGCTTTCCCGACTGGGCATCGCGGTAGATATAGACGAAGTTCAGCCCGGCCTCCTTCATTGCCTTCAGTTCGATGCTGTTGCGCACATTCTTCGCGGTACGTTCCTTCAGGTCATCCAGGATGTCCTTGAGAGCCTGGTGCTGGTCTTCGTCCAGCTGCACCGTGTAGTAATACTTGTAGTCGAGAGAGCCGTCGTTGTGGAACACCATGCTGTCGAGCACCGTAATCTCGTCCATCTGCTTGGGACAATTGCGCACGGTGTATTCGTAGGCTTCACGCTCAAAACGGTCAAACTTCTTCTCTTGGCACGCGGCCAACAGAAGAAGCATGAGGATAAGAGGTATAAACTTCATAATCAACAGTGTAAAGATTGCAAGCCTATGCGTTGGCAAATGGCTGCAGAGCCTGTGCCAACTGGTCGGGACAGGAGGTGGGCTTCAAGCCGCAACGGATGCCCTGCAGTTTGCTGATGACATCCTTGACCTTCTGCCCCCTGACAAGGGTGGCCACGCCAATGGTGTTGCCGGAACAGCCGCCCACAAAGTGCACGTCGCGGATAGTGCCTGTCTGCTCGTCGATGTCAAGCTCGATGGCCTTTGAGCAAGTGCCGGTGGTCTCAAATACGGTTTTCATGCTGGTTCAGCTTCTTTGCGTTATTTCATATTAGTATATACGTTCTGCACGTCATCAAATTCCTCCAGGCGTTCCACCATCTTGTCGATGGTTTCGCGCTGTTCGTCGGTCACGTCCTTCAGGTCGTTGGGCACGTAGGTGAACTCTGCGGCAGTGATTTCGTAGTTGTTGTCCTCCAGGAACTTCTGAATCTGGGCAAACTGCTTAGGGTCACCGTAGATGGTGATGGTGGTTTCGTCCTTCTCTTCGTCATATTCCTCGTCGAACTCATCGTTCACTCCGAACTCGATGGCCTCCAGGATGAACTCGTCCATGTCAAGACCTTCCGGCTTCTTGAATGTGAACATGCTGTAGTGGTCGAACAGGAAGGAGAGCGAACCTGTGGTTCCCATGTTGCCGCTGAACTTGTTGAAGACCGAGCGGACATCGGCCACCGTGCGGGTTGTATTGTCTGTCAGCGTATCGACAAACACTGCCACACCGTGAGGACCATATCCCTCGTAGGTGACACTCTTCCATGCCGACTTGTCCTTGCCTATGGCGTTCTTGATGGCACGGTCGATGTTGTCCTTCGGCATGTTTTCGTGGCGGCAGGTAGCTATCACTGCACGCAGGTGGGCATTGTTGTCAGGGTCGGGTCCACCTTCTGCTACGGCGATAGCAAGCTGCTTGCCCAGTCGAGTGAAAGTTTTTGCCATGTTGCCCCAACGCTTCAGTTTGCGGGCTTTTCTAAATTCAAATGCACGTCCCATAATTTCTATGTACTTGTTTTTTATGATTATTGTTATTGTTTTCTACTATTATAAGGGGTGGACCAAGGGTTATTTGCCACGCACCGTAGCACCCGTAGCCTTCACGATGGCCTGTTCCAGCTTGTTCATGACGGCTTCGATAGCCTTGTCGTTCAATGTCTTGTCCTCGCTCTGAAGGATGAAGTTGACGGCATAGGACTTCTTGCCCGCCGGCAGGTTCTTACCCTCATACACGTCGAAGAGGTTCACCTCCTTCAGCAGCTTGCGTTCCGTCTGGTAGGCCACTTGCTCAATCTGCGCAAACTCCACATTCGTGTCGAGCAGCAGAGCCAGGTCGCGACTGACGGCAGGGAACTTGGGGATGTCGTAGAAACTTACCGACGACTTCTTGACCAGCTTCATCAGGTTGGTCCAGTTCAGGTCGGCAAAATACACGGGCGCATCGATGTCGAACTTGCTCGTCTGTTTCTTGCTGACAATGCCAAACACGGCCAGCTGCTTGCCGCCTCGCTGCGAGATGACAGTGGAGTTGGCCAGGAGGTCGTTCTTCTGCTGCGCAAAGACGAGTGCACCGAAGGGCACACCCAGGCGTTTCAGGATGTTCAGCACATGAGCCTTCAGTTCGAAGACACTGCTCTCCTCGTCGCCGTGAATCCAGTTGCCGCGCACGCGCTTTCCTGTCTGGAAGAGGCCCAGATGGTAGTCCTCGCAGTAGGCAGCCAGTATCTTCTTCGACGACTCCGCACTGGCCGTGAGCGGCTGTCCAGCCTCGTCCACCTTGGGCTGATTGCGCTCCGGACTGAAGTAGTAGCAGTTGCCAAACTCGAAGAACTTCAGGTCGGGCATACGCCTATTGATATTGTGTGACAGACACTCCAGTCCGCCGAAAAGCAAAGTCTGGCGCAGAACGCCAAGGTCTTGGCTCAGCGGGTTAATGAGGCGCACGAGGTTTTCGTCCTTATACGTCTCAAGACCATCGTAGTATGAAGTTTTGGTCAAGCTGTTGTTCAGGATTTCGTTGAAGCCTGCGCCGACCAGCTGTTCAGCCACCAGATTCTGCAACTTATTGCTGCGGTCCAGCTCGCCCTTTGTGGTGAGCGAAGACTTCAGCTGAAGCGGAATCTCCACGTTGTTGTAGCCATAGATGCGGAGCACTTCTTCCACCACGTCGCAGGGCTTCTTCACATCCACGCGGAAGGCCGGTGCCTCCAGCTTCATCATTGTGTCGTTGGCCTCAAGCACCTTGAATCCCAGGTCGCGCAGGATGCTCTGCTGGGTCTCCACGGGCAGTGCCTTGCCCACGAGGTCAGCCACATACTGGTAGTCCACATCAATGACAGGATTCTGTGGCAGTGTGTCGTTCTTCACATCCACAATCTCCATGGCAATTTCGCCGCCCGCCAGTTCCTTGGCCAGGATTGCAGCCATCTTCAGGGCATAAATCTGTCCGTCGGGGTCAATGCCACGCTCAAAGCGGAAGCTGGCATCGGTCTGGAGTCCGTGGCGACGAGCCGACTTGCGAATCCATGTGGGGTGGAAGTAGGCCGACTCGAAGAGCACGTTGCGTGTGGTCTCATACGTGCCGCTGCCTTTGCCGCCAAACACGCCGGCAATGCACATTGGCTCCTCGGCGTTACAGATGGCCAGGTCGCGGTCGCTCAGCTTGTGCTCCACGCCGTCCAGTGTGACGAAGGGGGTGCCTTCGGGCATGGTCTTGACCACCACCTTCTGCCCCTTCACCATGTCTGCATCGAAGCAGTGGAGCGGCTGGCCAAAGGCCATCATAATGTAGTTTGTTATATCGACGATATTGTTGATGGGGCGCAGGCCGATGGTGGTCAGCGCGTCCTTCAACCACTTGGGCGATTCTTTCACTTCACAGCCCTTCACGCTGACGGCACAGTAGCGCGGACAGGCTTCCTGGGCTTCCACCTCGACGGCAAAGGGCAGCGCGTTGCTGTCCACCTTGAAGCCGTCAACCGACGGACGGTGGAGAGCCGTCTGGTGGCCGTTCTGCCGCAGGTAGGCATAGAAGTCGCGAGCCACGCCCCAGTGTGAGCAAGCATCGGAGTGGTTCGGCGTGATATCTACCTCAATGACGTAGTCGCTCTCCACGCCATAATACTGGGCGGCGGGAGTGCCTACCACAGCGTCCTGGGGCAGGACGATGATGCCGTCGTGACTGGTGCCGATGCCGATTTCGTCTTCAGCACAAATCATGCCGTTGCTCTCTACGCCACGGAGCTTAGACTTCTTGATGACAAACTCCTTGTCACCGTCGTAGAGCTTGCAGCCCAGCTGGGCCACAATGACTTTCTGGCCGGCGGCCACGTTGGGTGCACCGCAGACAATCTGCTGCACCAGTCCGCCACCCTCGTCAACGGTGGTCACGTGCATGTGGTCACTGTCGGGATGGGGCTCGCATGTGAGCACCTGGCCCACTACCAAGCCTTCCAGCCCACCCTTGATGGACTGCACTTCTTCTACTGCTTCTACCTCAAGGCCGATGCTCGTCAGTGCGGCTGCCACTTCATCGGCAGTCATGTCGAAATCAACGTACTGCTTGAGCCATTTATACGAAATGTTCATGTCGTTTTATATCTTTAGTTCTGTTTAATGATCACAAAAACGTTGCAAAGTTAGCAATTTTTCGGGGAAAAACTGAAAGCGAACACAGGATATTTTACCAATAAAGGGCTATTTCGCATGGAATAGCCCTCAAAACGGAATGGAATCTCAGTTCATAATTGCAAAGTAATCGACAATGCCCACCAGTTTCTTGTTGCCATCGACCACCAGCAGGGAGTGAATCTTGTAGAGGTTGAACATCTCCTGAATCTTGGTCAGCTTGGCCTCTGGATTGATGGTCTTCGGCGTGCGGGTCATGGCTTCCGCCACGGTGAGGTTGATGAAGTTGGTCTGAGCCCCCTGCACGGCGCGGCGGATGTCGCCGTCGGTGATGATGCCCACAATGCGGTCGCCCATCATCACCACACCCAGTCCGAGTTTTCCGCTCGATATGGTCATGATGGCTTCTGAGAGCTTCAGGTCGGGCGCAATGATGGGCAGGTTTTCGGTGTACATCACGTCCTTCACGCGCACCAGCAATTTGCGGCCCAGTGTGCCTCCGGGGTGGAACATGGCAAAGTCGTTGGCCTTGAAGCGGCGCATCTCCATCAGGGCGATGGCCAGTGCGTCGCCCATGGCAATGGCTGCCGTCGTGCTGCTGGTGGGCGCCAGGTTGAGCGGACAGGCCTCGCGTTCAACCTTTACACTAATATGATAGTCGGAGTGCTTTGCAATCAGCGAATTGCAGTCGCCCGTCATGGAGACGATGGGGATGTGGCGTTCCTCCACGGCTGCAATGATGCGCAGCAGTTCGTCGGTGTCGCCAGAGTTGGAGAGGAACAGCAGGATGTCGTCGGCTGTAATCATGCCGAGGTCTCCGTGGAGTGCGTCGAGCGGATTGATGAAGATGGCCGGCGTGCCAGTGGATGCCAGCGTGGCCGCCATCTTTGCCCCCACGTGGCCCGACTTACCTACGCCCGTGATGACCACGTGGCCACGGTTCTTGAAAATCAGTTCCACCACCTGGTCGAAGCTCTCGTCCAGCTGCGGAATCAGTGCGAGCAGCGCGTCCGACTCGTCGCGCAGACATCGCTCAGCATATTCTCTTGGTTTCATCATTGGGTCATTTTTTGCTTTTACTTCTTTAACTCCTTAACTACAGAAAGTTGAGTTAGTTTATCAATGAAGCCACAACGTCGGAGAGGTCGTCCAGTTGCAGCATGTTAGGCCCGTCGCTCAGGGCGTGGTCTGGGTCGGGGTGCACCTCGAAGAAGTATCCGTCGGCTCCGAAGGCTCGTGCGGCCAGGGCCATGGCTGGCACAAACTCGCGGTTGCCCCCCGTCGTGCCGTCGGCAGCACCGGGCCGCTGCACGCTGTGGGTGCAGTCCATGATGACGGTGTCGGTGAAGTGGTGCATGTCGGCAATGTTGCGGAAGTCAACGGCAAGGTTGTTGTAGCCGTACATGTTGCCTCGCTCGGTGAGCCACACCTTGTCGTTGCCGCTCTCGCGCACCTTCTGCACGGGGTATTGCATGTCCAGACCGCTGAGGAACTGGGCCTTCTTGATGTTCACGGTGCGACCCGTCCGGGCTGCGGCCACAAGCAGGTCGGTCTGCCGGCACAAGAAGGCTGGAATCTGGAGCACGTCGGCCACCTCGCCGGCTATGTTGGCCTGATAGCTCTCATGGATGTCGGTCAGGATGCGTAGGCGATATTTCTCTTTGATGTCGGCCAACATCTGGATGCCCTTCTCTATGCCGGGGCCACGATAGGAGTGGAGAGAGGTTCGGTTGGCTTTGTCAAACGAGGATTTAAAGATAAAGTCAACTCCGTATTGTTCGCGCAGCAGGACAAGTTTCTCTGCTACGGCTTCGAGCACTTCCATGCTTTCGATGACGCACGGACCTGCAATGAATATTGGTTTCATGTTGTCTTTCTGAATGTTATGTCTGATTTGCTTCTAAGGTAAGTGGGGCTGCTGTGGCACTGCATTACTACTCTTGTGGCACTGCATTGCCGTTGCAGTGGCACTGCATTGCTACGCTTGTGGCACTGCATTGCCGCTGCTCTCCCACTGGGCTGTGACGGGAACGGCACCGCAGTGGGACAGCCGTGGCACAGAAGTGCGCCTGTGGCGGGAGAACTGTGCCACCGTCAGAAGGGATATTCGCCATCCTGCGGCGGAGTGGCTGGCTGGGCCGTGGGAGTGACGGGCTGCGGCTCGGTGGGCGTTGTGGGCTGGGGCTGACGCTGTGGACTGCCGATGAACTCGAAGTTCTCGACCATGATTTCCACCGAGGTGCGGTCTATGCCCTGCTTGTCGGTCCAGCGGCGGTACTGGAGCTTGCCCTCCACGTAGAGTTTGTCGCCCTTGTGCACATACTTCTCCACCGTCTCTGCCTGTTTGCGCCAGAAGATGACGGAGTGCCACTCGGTGCGGTCGGGCACCTGTGTGCCGTTTTGCAGGGTGTAGCCTTTCTCGGTCGTGGCCAGTCGCAGCTGGGCCACGCAGAGGTTCTGGTCAAGGTAGCGGATTTGGGGGTCTTGCCCCACGTTGCCTATGAGCATTACTTTATTCATAAGTGTACGGTTTTGTTGAGTAAATAGGCATCGAGCACGGTCATGGCTGCCATGGCCTCGACAACGGGCACCGCACGGGGCAGGACACAGGGGTCGTGGCGACCGCGCACTTGCAGCGTGGCGGGCTGGCCGAAGCGGTCAACCGTTGGCTGTGGGCGCAGCTGGGTGGCTACGGGCTTGAAGAGCACGCGGAAGTAGATGTCCTGCCCGTTGGAAATGCCGCCCTGAATGCCGCCGCTATGGTTCGTCAGGGTGCTGATGCCCGTGCCGTCGTTGCAGAAGATGTCGTTCTGCTCGGAGCCGCGCTGCCCTACTCCGGCAAAGCCTTCGCCGTATTCAAAGCCTTTCACTGCATTGATGCTGAGCATGGAAGCCCCCAGCATGGCGTGGAGCTTGCTGAATGCCGGTTCGCCCAGCCCTGCGGGACAGCCCTGAATGACGCACGTGATGATGCCACCGATGGTGTCGCCCTGGCTTTTCACTTCGAGGATGAGCTGCTCCATCCGTTTGGCCGCCTCTGCGTCGGGGCAGCGCACGGCGTTCTGCTCTGCAAGGCTGAGGTCGTAGCTGTGGTAGTCGCGACTGAGGGCAATGGTGCCCACCTGCGAGGTGTAGGCTGTGACGCTGATGCCCAGCTGCTGGAGGGCTATCTTGGCAAAGGCTCCACCCACACAGCGCGATATGGTTTCGCGGGCCGATGAACGTCCGCCGCCACGGTGGTCGCGCAGTCCGTACTTCTCCGTGTAGGTGTAGTCGGCATGGGAGGGACGGAACAGGTCGCGCACGTTTTCGTAGTCAGCCGAGTGCTGATTGGTGTTGCGCACGAGGAACCCGATGGGGCAGCCCGTGGTTTTCCCTTCAAACAGGCCGGAGAGCACCTCCAGGCGGTCGCCCTCCTGACGCGCCGTTGTGATGTTGCTTTGCCCAGGGCGGCGGCGGTCCAGTTCGTGCTGCACAAAGCCGAGGTCTATGGGGATGCCCGCAGGCATTCCGTCGATGACTCCGCCTATGCCCTCGCCGTGGCTCTCGCCGTATGTGGTCAGGGTGAATATGTTGCCAAAGGTGTTGCGCATGGGCTTTTCTGGTTTACCGACAGCCTCCGCAGCTGCCGTTGCAGCCTCCGCAACCGCCTTCGCAGTCGCAGTCGTTGTCGAAGTAGTGCATTTGCTGGGTGATTTCAGCGTTGGTGGCCGGACGGTTCTCCACAACCTGACCCGTGAAGTGCAGGTCTTGTCCGGCACGCGGATGGTTCAGGTCGATGGTGACAGCGTTGGGCTTCACCTCGATGATTGTGGCGTTGAAGAAGTCTCCCTCATTGCTGCGCATGGGGACAACGTTGCCTTCAAAGATGCGCTCATCGTCAAACTTGCCGTCAACCATGAATTTCTCCTTCTCCACATCGAACATGAGTTCCTCGTTGAACTCTCCGTATGCGTCTTTACTGGGGATAACGAAGTCAAACTTCTGGCCGGGCTGGAGCTGGCCTACAGCGGCTTCAAAGGCTGGAATGGTCATGCCCAGATTGGTGATGAAATCAAAGGGATGGGCCGCTGAACACTGTTCGGCCAGCGATTCGGTCTCGTCGTCTTCGTCCTTCACGTAGAGCTTGTAGGACAGGGCTACATAGTTGTTTTGTATTGCCATATTTGTGTGTCTTTGATTATAAAATTGGTTGCAAAGTTAATTATTTCGGCAATGACATCAAAATAAATTTGCACTTAATCAGAATTTCTCTTAACTTCGCAGCCAATTTTAAAGGAATTTTACTGTATGAACAAAAAGTTTTTAGCAATAAGCACCCTGCTGCTGACTGTGTTGTCGGCCTGCCAGAATGCACCCAAGCCAGCCCAGAACTCCAGCGAGACAAGCCAGACTGCCGCCCCTCAGCCGAAGCAGAAAGCCAAGGTGAACACGAAGCGCAGCCATGTGCCGATTGCCTCTGACTTCCAAAACATTATCTCGATAGGCGGAGTCAACATCGTCTATACACAGGGCGACAGCTACGACATCGAGCTGGAGGGCGACTCGGCTCTGCTCGGACACGTGGGCATAGACATCGAGAGCGGCGTGCTCACGTTGAAAGTGAATGCCGACAGCAACAAGGACATCAACCTCTACGAGAGCAACTACGGCCTGACAGCCTACATCACTGCGCCGGGACTGCACTGCGTGTCGCTCTGCGAAAGCGGAAACTTCACGTGCACAGGCAAGTGGGAAAGCCCCGACATACACATCGGCTGCATGAGCACGGGGCGTTTCGACGTGAACGAAATTGTGTGCGAGACGTTCAAATATGAAAGTTCGGACTACGACAAGTCTGTCTTCCAGCTCATCAAGGCTCAGACGGCCAGTATCTTTGGCTATCGCAAGTGTTACGGCACATTCCACGTGGACGTGGACCATCTGGAACTGATTTGCGACGGCACAAGCAACATGACCATAACGGGTCAGGCTCACACGAAAGCCATTGAAAAGCACGGCAAAGCTGTGTTGAACGACGAGTGCAAAGAGGTGTGACCCCTGCACCAAAGGACAAAAAAAAATGTGCATCCCGCAGCGTGGCAGGATGCACATTTCTTTTTATGATGAACAAAGTTTAAGTGGCTTAGAACTTGAAGCCCAGTGTAGCTACAATCTGACTGCGGTTGTTGGAAATCCGCATTGGAGTGGGCGTTGCGACTGCACCCGTTTCGCTGTAGGCAGCATAGTTTCCTTCGTAGTCGTAGGCATAGAAATCGCCGTTCTGCGCCTGGTATTGGTAAGCCAGGTCAATGTAGCCTCCCTTGTAGCGGTAACCAAGGCCGAAGGTAATGCGATGGATTGCCTTCCAGTTGGTATAGTCTGTCTCCGTGAAGGAGCTGTTGTAGTCCAGGTGGTTGTAAGCATCGTTCTTGAACGGAGAGGAAACGAAGTTGTAGCCCACACGCACCGAGAATGCGTCGTCAGGCTTTGCCTCCACACCCAGCTTCACAGTGTGCTGCCCCTTCAGGTTCGCCTTGATGTTCCCGTTCTGGGGGTCAAAGTCGCTGGCGTAGCCTTTGCTGTGGTTGTAGTAATACTTGCAGGACGGCAAGTCGCTGTACTCATATTCGGCTCCCAGTGCGAGAAACGTGCCCACAGTATGGCCCAGACTGACGCCAAACTTCCATGGCGTGCGGAAATTATATTCAAATTCCTCGGTTGTCCAATTGCCTTCAATCGTGTGGTTATAAATTGTATTTGCATTGACACTGAGGCTATTGTAGTCGCGCACCTTGTACCAGATGGGGGTGTGTGCAGTCAGACCGAAGCGGAAAGGTGAATCCTCGATGGGACGGAAGATGACTCCGAACTTTACGTCAACACCGTCAGCCGAGTAGTGGTACCTGTTGCGTATCGTGTAGTCGGCATAGTCGGTTTTCTCACTGTAGGCAGCCTCGCGGTCGTAGCCCATGGTGTAGATGCCCACTGCGATGCCGGCAAAGAAGCGGTCGGCTATGTTGGCCGAGAGATTGAGGTCAATCTGCGAATTGCTTCCATACGTGGCCCGGCGATAATTGGACGACGATGCCGGAACGCCTATGAACTGGAAGTCCTTGTTCACGCCGTCTTTCCAGGCAACATAGTTGTCGTCGAAGATTCCGTCGTACACCAGCTCGCCCGTAGTGGCATTGCGCATGGGGGCAGTGTGGTCGGCCAGGATGCCGAAGTTGTTGTCATCGTAATAAGCATCGGTGGCCATCTCAGCCAGCTGGAATGTCTGCGAACCGCCACCGAGGTTGAGGTCACCGCTGAAATTACTCAGGAAGTTGCGCTTCTTCTGGTAGTTCACGCCGAAATTGATGTTGCGCAGGTCGCCGCCCGTGCCACCCAGGGCAAAGAGCACACCGGCCTGGTCAAACGACATACGTCCACGGTCGTGCCCCATGGCTCCGGCATTGCCCGTGAAGACTCCGCCAAAGGTGAAGGAAGCATCGCTGCGGCGATACAGACCTGTGCCGGCAGGGTTGTTGCCCATGGTCGAGAGGTCGGCACCCAGTGCACCGAGTGCACCACCCATACCGATGTAGCGTGCCGTACCATTCAAGTCGCTGTTGGCCATATTCTGTGCGTCGTAGGCACTCTGTGCATTTGCCGTAGTGCAAAGCGCAAGCATCATGGTTGTATAGAGAAAAGTTTTCATTGTTGTAGGATTGTCTTATTTAGGTTTGTTGAAAAATTCGATGTGTCCTGTTTATCTGCGTCCGCCGCCTGAGCCACGGCTGCCGCCGCCACCAAAGCCTCCGCCGCCGAAACTGCGGCCTCCGCCGAAGCTGCCACCGCCGCCACCGCTGAATCCGCCACTGCGGGTACCGCCACCGTAGGTGCTGCTGCGCGACGGAGTGCTCTGTACGCTGCGCGACGGTGCTGGCGTGTAGGTGCTGCGACTGCTGCTGTTGTTGTTGTAGGTGCTGCGCCCCTGGTTGCTCGGTGCATTGGTGCGGGTGCCATTCTGATTAGAATATGTGGAGCGACCGTAGTTAGAGGAACGCTGCGGATTGCTGTAGGTCTGACGGCGGCCATAGTCGTTGCGGTTTTGATAAGAACCGCGAGGCTGCTGCTGGCCTCCTACGCGGTCGCCACCGAATCGCTGGTTGTTGCTGCCATAGCGACTGCCAAAGTGCTGATGGCCATTGTTGGCATAGCCACGGTTTCCGGCCATCGTGTTGGTGCGCGGACCACGGTAGTTGCGTGCATTGAAATTGGTGCGAGGACCAGCATAGCGATACACGCCGCCGCCGTAACGCCAGCCTGGACCATAGCCCCAGGTTGCCCAGTGGTACGGACGGTGCCATCCCCACATGGAGCCATACCAGGTGTTCCACCCGTAGTTCCAGCCCCAGCCCCAGCTCCAGCCGAAGCTCCAGCCCGGTCGCCAGGACCAGCTGTAGTAGAACGGGTCGTAGTAGTAATAATCGTAGAGGTAGTCATAGACACCGCAGTCGTAAACCAAATCCCAGTAGTAGGGGCTGCTCACCATGACAACCACGTTGGGGCTGTGGAACCGGAGCAGACGGCGCGAGTAGCGGTAGTCCAGTTCGTTATTGTTGGCGTCGGTCAAATCTTCCTCATCGTAGTCGGAAGTAGTGGAACGCCCCTGCTGTGCCTCACTGCTGTAGCTGTAGCGGCGATTGTATTCGTCGTCGGAACGGTTGGAGCTGTGATAGTCCACAATGTTGGTGTCACTCACTTCGCTGTCGGTCGTGGTGCCGCCATAATAGGTGGAACGTGGCGTGCTGCTGGTCTGTGTCGTGCGGGCAGCAGCCTTCTTCTTGCCCGAAGTGAAGTACATGTCGTCGTCCTGAGCCATGCTGAGCATTGGCAGGATGGAGAGGAGTATAATCAGATACCTTTTCATAATGCAAAGAGTTTTTAATGATTCACGCTGCAAAATTATGGGTTTCCGACTGCATGAAGCAGAGAAAAATCCTAACCATTGGGGGAAATTCCCTATTGGTGTTCTTCCGCAGCGGCAATAAAAAGAAAAGAGAGCCTCCTTCATTGGACTCTCTCCTGCGTCTTGAGCGGAAAACGAGACTCGAACTCGCGACCCCAACCTTGGCAAGGTTGTGCTCTACCAACTGAGCTATTTCCGCAGGGTGTATATGTCACTGCATTGTAAATTCTTTTGCTATGAGCGGAAAACGAGACTCGAACTCGCGACCCCAACCTTGGCAAGGTTGTGCTCTACCAACTGAGCTATTTCCGCAGCGTTTCTGCATTTCGTGAAGAGGAGGAGACTCGAACTCCCACGGGCTGAACCCACTACCCCCTCAAAGTAGCGCGTCTACCATTCCGCCACCTCTCCATCATTTTTGTGCCCACGACAAGAATCGAACTTGCACGTCTCTCAACACTCGCACCTGAAACGAGCGCGTCTACCATTCCGCCACGTGGGCAATATATCGTTGCAGTGATGTCAAACTGTGGAGCGGAAAACGAGACTCGAACTCGCGACCCCAACCTTGGCAAGGTTGTGCTCTACCAACTGAGCTATTTCCGCCTGTCTGTTCTGTCAAAATACCACCGCTGAAGTGGCACTTTAGTAGCTCTTCCTCCGAAAAGCGATGCAAAGGTAGTGCTTTTTGACATACAACCAAAATTTTTCAGCTCTTTTTTTGAATTTCCCTGCGTTTTTTCATCTTTTTGAACTAATTTTGTGGCCAATTCTATGGATGTAAGCATGAACAATGGCATAAATAGGCACGAAACAAACGAGATTGTCATCTTCCTTGTCAACCTGTTTTTTCTGGAAGTAATTGGCAGGTTCATTGTGACGCTGACACTTTTTCTGTTCCGCTTTTTCGACATGGAACAGGTGGCCGACGCCTACTATGCCCTACCCCGCCACTCGTTCTACACATTTTTTATTATATTATGTATTGTAACCCTCGTCAGCATCAGCCGAATCGTCATGACACAACGAAAAAGAGCAGAAAGAGGCAGGAAAAATCAGGAATGATTGGCGGAAGAATGGAAAATCGTCCGCTTTGTTTGCACAGACTATGTAAAATGCCTACATTTGCAAACCAAATTCAAAGAAAAGACATAGCTATATGCGAATCGTAATACTGGACGGACATACCGTCAACCCTGGTGACTTAAGCTGGAAACCGCTCGAAGAACTGGCCGACCTTGAAGTGTATGAACGCACTGCGGAAGAAGACATCATCCCCCGATGCAAGGGAGCCGAAATGGTGCTGACTAACAAAGTGATACTGGATGCACAGGTGCTCAATATGCTGCCCCGCCTACAGTACATCGGCGTACTGGCCACAGGCTACAATGTGGTTGACCTCGAAGTGGCCAGCCGGCAGAACATCGTCGTCACCAACATTCCTGCATACAGCACCGAGAGCGTTGCCCAGATGGTCTTCAGCCACTTGCTCAACATCGTCAACCGCACAGACCATTATGCCCAAGAGAACAGACGTGGACGTTGGTGCCAGTCGGCAGACTTCTGCTACCTTGACCACAATCTTTTTGAACTGAACAACAAGCAAATGGGCATCGTGGGACTGGGACACACTGGCATGGCTACAGCCCGCATAGCACAGGGCTTCGGCATGAATGTACTGGCATACACATCGAAAGATGAAGAAGAACTGCCTGAGGGTGTTCACAAAGTGTCGCTCGACGACCTGTTCAGCAGCTGCGACATCGTGAGCCTGCACTGTCCGCTCACCGAGAGCACTCGTCACATGGTGGACAAACGGCTGCTTTCCACCATGAAACCAACCTCCATCCTCATCAACACAGGGCGTGGCCCGCTGGTCAACGACGACGATTTGGCCGATGCACTGAACAGTGGTATCATTGCGGCATACGGAGCCGATGTTCTGACTACAGAGCCTGCACCTGTCGATAATCCCTTGTTGAAAGCAAAAAACTGCTATCTCACTCCGCACATTGCCTGGGCAACACGCGAGGCGCGTCAGCGGCTCATCGACCAATGCGTAAGGAATGTCAAGGCATTTATCGAGGGTGAGCCTATCAATCAAGTAAACAAATAGGGAAAAAAGGACGTTCTTGCCTTCTTAATACAACTCCATATTTATCTGATTGCGAACACGACTAAGCGTTTCTGGAGTTATCTGCAAGAGCGAAGCTATGTGATGAAGCGGCGCACGCCGCACAATTTCAGGGTTTTCCCGCATCAAGCGCATATAGCGTTCCTTGGCTGAATCAAACCGTATGGCATCTGCCCAACGTTTGGCTTGAATTAGCATCCGTTGTTCAATGGCAAAGACAAGCTGGCAAAATTCAAACGATGTGCTGGCCAATTGGAAAAGTTCGTCATGTGGAATGCCATAAAGGACAGACGGTTCAATAGTTGTAAGAATAACAGCCGACGGTTCCTGCAAGAAGAAACTCTCGGTGCAGACCACAAAGTCTCCCTCGTGAGCCAGCCCCTCGGTGATTGTCACGCCATCGCGTTTGTAGTATTGGAGCACAAGCCCATAGGTCATGTAATAAATGCAGCGGCAAACGTCTCCCTCTGCAACTGGACTCTTGCCACGAATCAGTTTTTGAGGCTCCAGGATGGCTGCAAATTGCTTCAGGTGCTCTGGACTGAGCGAAACGTCCAAGCTGCGACAGATGTTGCGAGCTACGTCTCTTGTGTTGTCAATCTTTAACATGATGGTGTAGTGTTTTTTTATGTTTGTTTGTGTGTAGTGTAATCTCGCTCACCAAATATCATGCTTCCCACACGGACGAGTGTTGAACCATGGCGTAAAGCTATCAGATAATCTCCACTCATGCCCATCGATAGTTCACAGAAGGCTGCATCATCAGAAAAGAACGCAGTTTTCATCTCACGGAAAATCTCTGCTGCCAAGGCAAATTCACTGTCAATCTGTCCTTCGTCATCAGTGTTGGTGGCCATGCACATCAGGCCCGCAATCTGCACGTGGGTCAGTTCTCTCCACTCCCCAGCCTCAAGCAGCTGCCGCAGTTCGTCGGGCGTGAGTCCGAACTTCGTTTCCTCCTGTGCAATGTGGATTTGCAGCAAGCAGGGAATGGTGCGCTGGCAGCGTTCTGCCTGACGGTTGATTTCCCGCAACAGTTTCAGCGAATCGACTGCATGAATGAGCGAAACGAAAGGAGCCAGATACTTCACCTTGTTGGTCTGCAAGTGACCGATGAAGTGCCACTCTATGTCCTTGGGCAGCAAGGCTTCCTTCTCGACCAGTTCCTGTACGTGGCTTTCGCCAAAGATGCGCTGACCAGCATCGTAAGCCTGTTGCAAACTGCTGACAGGATGGAATTTTGACACGGCAACCAACCGAACTTCCTTCGGCAATGTGTCGAGCACGCTGTGTAGGTTCTCCGCAATCATCTCTTCAGGTCATTAAGCCTCGTATTCGGGTTTTGCATTCTCTGCTTTCTGCTGGTACGGGAAGACATCCAGCAGCGGTGTCTCCTGCACAAGCGTTATTTCGTAGTCAACCATGGAGCCTTTCATGCCCTCGTCGAAACGCTGCACGGCATCGCGCAGGTCGCTTGCCTGCACCAGCATCTGCTGAGTGGTGCGCTTTTCGGCCTGTGTCTTCTCGTCGATGGTGACGAATGCACACTTCACCTTGTACCACTTGTCGCAGTTCTCCAGTTCGGACGTGAACATTTCGCAATAGCGTGCGCGCTTGATGTCCACCACTTCGAGCTGTCCGTTGCAGAAGGGCGTGATTTCGTCAATGATGCGTGCCTCTGCCTCGGTAAAGTTGAGTGCATCCACCAGGTAAGGCTCTGTCACCTTCTTGGTGGCTCCGCCCTCCATCATCTTCTCTGTCCGAACCTTGCATTCGAACCAATTGTTCATGATCATAGTTGTTCCTTTATATTATCCGATTTCGTTTTCTTCTTTCAGTGTATGGAATGAACTGCCGTCGAAACAGTGGGTGCAGACCTGGCACTTTTGCAGTCCGATAGCCTTGACAATGGTTTCCAGCTTGGCGAAACGCAGTGAATCCAGATTCAGCCTGCGGGCAATCTCGTCCACCATGCGTTTATATTCAGGCGAATCAGACTGTGTGTAACGCTGAAGGCGTTCTGCGGGCACATCCACGCTCTCCACCTTGTTGGCATCGTCAAGCAGTGTCGTCTGGTCCTGATTGGTCTCAAGGTCCATGATGACACGGCGGGCTATCAGCTCCAGTTCGCTCTTGCTGGCCGAGAAATTGATGAACGGACAGGCATAAATCAGTGGCGGACAGGCAATGCGCATGTGCACCTCCTTGGCACCCAGTTCCTTGAGCTTCTTCGCATTGTTGCGGAGCTGTGTGCCACGCACGATGGAGTCGTCGCAGAAGAGGCAGCGTTTTCCCTCAAGCATGGCTCCGTTGGGGATGAGCTTCATCTTGGCAACCAGGTTGCGCATTTCCTGACTGGTGGGCATGAAGGAGCGTGGCCATGTGGGAGTATATTTTGAAATGCCGCGCACGTAGGGCACCTTGTGGCCAGCCGAGTAGCCCAGTGCCATGCCATTGCCGCTGTCGGGAATGCCACCCACGGTGTCCACCTCGGTAGGGTCTTCCTCGCCCATGACGCGCCCAGTCTCAAATCGGGCTTCCTCCACATTCTTGCCCTCATAGCTGGACGTGGGGAATCCGTAGTATATCCACAGGAACGAGCAGATTTGGTTGCCCTTGTTGGACCGTCTCAGTTGCTCCATCCCGTCAGGACGCAGACGGACAATCTCGCCTGGACCCAAATAGTAGGTCGGCTCATATCCCAGGTTGGGGAAAGCCGACGATTCGCTCGTGGCAGCCATTGCGCCGTCCTTTTGCCCTATGACAATGGGCGTGCGCCCCCATGAGTCGCGTGCTGCAATAATGCCGTCCTCGGTCAGCAGGAGCACAGAGCACGAACCCTGAATGTTGCGGTAGATGTTTTCAATGCCATCGACAAAAGATTTTCCCTTGATGATGAGCAGCCCAATCAGTTCCGTCTGGTTTATCTTGCCGCTGCTAAATTCGCTCAGCACCATGTTCTCGCTGAGCAGTTGGTCGGCTATGGCCTCGATGTTGTTGATTTTCGCCACGGTGACCAGTGCAAACCTGCCGAGGTGTGAGTTCATCAGCAAGGGCTGCGCATCGGTGTCGCTGATGATTCCGATACCTGCGTTGCCGTGGAATTTGTCCAGTTCCGACTCAAAACGTGTGCGGAAATAGGTGTTTTCCAGATTGTGGATAGAACGAAAAAAGCCCTTTTCCTCACTGAACGTAGCCATGCCTCCGCGCTTTGTACCGAGGTGTGACTGGTAGTCAGTGCCGTAGAAAAGGTCCGTAATGCACTTCTGGGTACTTACGGTACCAAAAAAGCCTCCCATATAGAATACTATTGTGTTGTGTTAAAAAACTTTTGCAAAGTTACGCCATGCAAATGGAAATAACAAACAATTTAGCTTTTTTTTATCAGAAAGTCAAACGGAAAATGAAGCGCACACCATTGCGATTGATGTTTGGGTGGTCCAGATAAGTAAGACGACGCACATAGACCACATGGATGAGCTTGAAGATGTTGTGCACACCCACCACTGCCTCGATGTAGGGCTTGTTGGGCTGCATCTTGTAAGTGTTCGACTCAAACAGCCCCTCGTCATTGAACCGGCCAGGGAAGAAGAACAGGTCGGGATCGGTATATCCGCTGGCGGCAGGATTGTTCTTGTCGGTCAGCGTGCCCCACAGCACGTTGATGCCAATCCACTCGCGCCACTTCAGTTTCTTCAGCAACGGGATGCGGTTGAAAATCTTTCCGTTCAGGTCCCAGCTCACCATGAGCGAGGCATAGCGGTCGTTGAGGAACTCCCAGATGTTGATGAGGTTGAAGTTATAGTCTTGCAGAATGTACGTATCGTTGGCTACGGGGTGGATGAGCAGTGGGTAAGGCACCTTGCTCCACTGTGCGCCCGCCTTCAGGTCGCAGTCAATCTTGCCCCACGAGCCTACCCAGAAGCGTTTGTAAACGCCTGCCTCCGTGACGTGGTAGTTGTACTGTCCGCCCAGCAGCCCCTTCATGCCCCACGTGTGCGAGACGGTGAAGATGGGCGCATCGAGGTTAATCTTCAGTCGGCGTTGCTTCGTGTTGACATAGGTGGCTCCTGGTTCGAAGGTGACAGTGGCTTTCAGTTCGGTCGTGGTCATCTTGTTGTCCCATGCCTGTGGGTCGTTCACGGGCTGCGGCGTTCCGTTGGCATCGGGTGTGCCTGTGCCGAGGTGCTGGAAGAACAGCTGGTCAACGGCCTCATTGCGTGTGTTGTCGAAGTGGGCATAGAATTTCATGCCGTTCTCCCATTCGCGGTCATACATCAGCTTATGTGTGCGCGTGTGGTAGAACTGGTCCACCTTGCTCGACTTGAATGCCATGAACATATTGTCCTTGTCGGTCGTCATGAACTTGGTGTAGGGGCTGGTGATGTCGTTGTAGTACTGGAAGGAGAGGTTGTTCTTGGGGAACTCGCGGTGCAGGTATGCCTTCTTGTTGAACGAATAGGTGGCCTTCAGCATTCCGTACACGTTCTTGGTCCTTGTACCGTAGGCCACGTAGCCGTCCAGGAAGAGGTGGGGATTCAAGTGGGCAGTGGTGAATCCCGAAACACGGAATCGCCACGAATCATAGTCATTCTTGCTGATGATGGTGTTGATGGGGCCAAAGTCGAACTTGTTCTTCTCCGTGCTCGAAGCTGTCTCGATGTAGTTTTCAATCAGTGTCTTCAGTCCGAACATGAACCACTTGAAGCCCTTGATGTTTTGCAGCTTGTCCATGAACGAACCCAGCTGGCTCTCCGACTTTGTGAGTTCCACCTGGCGGAACTGTGCCCAGTAGTTTTCGTCCTTCATCTTGGCATCAGGCTCAGTCTTGGTAGCTCCCTTGATGTTCTTGAAGACGCGGTCGGGGATGGGGTCAAACGAATAGTCGAAGTGACGGATGGTGCGCTGCACCATGAGCTTCTGTATCCAGCTGGCCAATTTCAGCTCCACCAGCATGTCGTTCACCAGCACCACACGCTCACCCGTAGGCAGGCAGTCAAGGTCCTGACGGATAATCATGTTCTCCACGAAGTTCACATCGGAACGGCGCGGGATGTTCAGCTCCACACGGCGCACGGCGTAAGTGCTGTCCTTCATGATATAGACATGGCCCGAAAAGCCGAAGTCCTGCTGGTTGTTGGGCAGGAAGCCCACATCAATGACCGAGTCGTTCTCAATCTTGATGGTGTCCTGCAAGTAGTAGCGGTAAAAGTTGATGGCATTGTCGGCAATGGGCGACTTGAAGGGGTATTGCAGCAAACGGCATTCGTTTTCGTAGATGTCCACATCGGTGAACACGTCCTTGAGCATTGTCGTGAGAATTTCGCCCGTGTTGATCAGCTCGTTCACACCCTTGTCGTTGCTGGCCTTGATGAGTTTCTTCTCGCTGTGAGGCGATTTGCGATAGAAGATGTCGCTCACGTTCTCCTGCACCATGACGGGCAGGATGAGTTTGCCCGTTTCGGGACAGCGTTCCACATGGTCTTTCAGGAAGGCAAACCGCTTGAACTGTCCGTCCTCAAACACCCTTTCGGTAAATTCGTTGAGCGAGAACGTCATCTTCTCGTATTTCTGGTAGGAGAAATAGTCCTTCGAGCGCAGGTCCGTCGTGCGCTTGTGCTCTATCACCTTGCGCATCAGCTCAACGGCAGGATTGTTCTTGCGCGAATACTTCTTCTTCTTGGCCTGCACCGTCACGCCGTCCAGCAGTCGGGCCTCAGGCACCAGGCGGATGGTCATGTTCTTGTTGTGTCCGTAGGGGTCGAGCTTGATGACCTGCGTGATGTAGCCCATCGTGCTGACCGTGATTTCGCGCCAGGCCGAGTCTTCCTTCAGCACAAAGCGTCCGTTCTCGTCGGTCTGCTCGCCCACGCCCATCTTGTCGTAATACACATAGACGTAGTCCAGCGGCTGACGGGTCTTCGAGTCAATCACACGGCCTGTCACCTGTGCAATAATAAATAATGTGTTGAGCAGGAATATGGTGAGAAGAAATAATTTCTTGCGTGTCATTATGCTTGCGATGCTATTTTTTCAGCGGGCAAAGGTACAACATTTTCTTCAAACAGAAGGGAAAACAGCATAGGAAATATGTTCCATTTGTCTGTTTTCTTGGTTGCCTACAACTTCACCTTGGCGGGTTTCGATTCGTTTTGCAGCCTGTCCAGTGCCGTAATGAGGAAGGTATATCCCGTCTGGTTTCCCTCCAGCAGCAGCTCGGTCTGGCGCGTGATGGCAAAGATGTGGCGCGGGTCGCTGATGTCTTGTTTTTCGCCATTGGCAAAGCGATAGACCACGTACTTCACAGCACGGTCCATCTCTTTCTTGCCCTTCGGGGCTGTCCAGCTGAGGTAGATGTCCTGTCCGTGGAAGTCGATGCCGGCACGACGTGGAGCCTTCGGAGCCTTCTTGTCGATGTAGGGCATGAGGGGCTGCAGTGCGGGCGTGTTGTGATAGTGCTGCTCCAGCATGGTGCGGTAGTTGCCCGGATTGTTGACCACAGCGGCGGCATACCACTGACAGCTGCCCTGCACCTTGGGCAGGGAGCGTTGTATCTGGTACTTCAGCATCATCTGGTGCTGTTCGGGGTGCTGCGGGTCGGTGCCCTTCACGGTGCGCTCCACGTCTTGACCGATGAAGATGGGTCGCTTGCCGCAATAGTCGTTCCACCAGTAGCAAAGCACCTCGTAGTCAGCCACTTTTGTGCCGATGTTCCAGTAAATCTGCGGGATGGTATAGTCTATCCAGCCCTTTTCCGTCCACAAGACGATGTCGGCATAGAGGTCGTCGTAGTTTTGCAGTCCAGCCGTGGCACTGCCCTGCTTGTCGTTCATGCCTGTGGGACTGTTGCGGTAGATGCCGAAGGGCGAAATACCGAACTTCACCCAGGGCTTCACGCGACGGACGAGGCGGTGCAGGTCGCGGATGAGCAGGTTCACGTTGTCGCGTCGCCAGTCGGCTATGTTGCTGAATCCACGCGGATTGTTGAGGTAGTCGGCTTCGTCGGGGATGGGCACTCCTTTCTCCGGATAGGGATAAAAGTAGTCGTCCATGTGCAGCCCGTCCACATCGTAGCGGGTCAGGATGTCCTCCACCACCATGCAGGTGTAGAATCGGTTCTCCTCCAGTGCGGGGTTGAAGATGAACAGGTCGCCGTAGAGGAACATCCGCTCCGGGTGGCGCACGGCGGCGTGGTTCAGTGCCAGCATTGTGGTGCCCTTGGTCTTTGCCCGGTAGGGGTTAATCCAGGCGTGGCACTCCATTCCGCGCTGATGGCACTGCTCCACCATCCAGGCCAGGGGGTCCCAGCCGTCGGCTGGAGCCACGCCTTGTTCGCCCGTGAGGTAGCGCGACCAGGGTTCGTAGTTGGACTTGTAGAGTGCATCGCCCTCGGCACGGCACTGAAACATGATGGCGTTGATGCCCGCTCCCTGCAACACGTCGAGCTGTGAGGAGAGCATTTCGCGCAACTGCTGGGGCGATTTGCCCAGGTATTGTCCGTTGACACACTGAATCCACGCACCACGAAATTCCCGCTTGGGGTTCTGGGCAAAGGCCACCATGCACAGGAGGCACAGCGCAAGGATGGTAAGGATTGGTTTCTTCATATTTTTTTGTTTTAAGTTTCGGGACTTTTGGGAGTTAAGGAGTTAAGCCGTTTCGGGAGGCTTGGAGTTTGAGGAGGATGTTAAGCCTATCAGTATCGGCTTAACTCCTTCACTCCTTAACTCCTTAACATAACTTCCTTTCACAGTACCGGGGTCAGCAGATTGCCGAGCCAGCCCACAAAGCGTTTCCATGCCGACTGGCTCTTCCAGAAGTCCCGCTGCATCTCCACCGCACTGCGCTTCTGGTCCTCGAAGAGTTCCACCAGCTGCCGGGTGTGGGGCTTCGAGAGGATGAGCGTGTTCACCTCGTAGTCGCAGCGCAGACTGCGTGCATCCAGGTTGGCCGAGCCTACGGTGCAGAACTGGTCATCTACAATCATCATCTTGGTGTGGTGGAATCCGCCCTCAAAGAGGAACACCCGCGCACCGCGCTTCATCAGTTTCTTGCCCACATAGTGCGACGTTTCGGGGGTCATCGGGATGTCGCCCTTGGCCGAAATCAATATCTGCACGTCCACCCCACGGTCCACAGCCCGTTTCAGCGCGCTCCGCACACGGTGGGTGGGCACGAAGTAAGGGTTGACGAGCTTCACGCTGTGCTGGGCTGCATCGAGCATGGTCGCATAGAGGTCGCGGATGGCATCGGTCGATGTCCTGGCCGCCCTGTCCACCACGGCCAGCTTAGCCGCAGCCGTCGGGTGCTGCTGCAGGGGGAGGTAGAACTTAGGGTTCCTTGTGGGCTGGTCTGGCCCGCTTCTTCCGCTCGGTCCGTTCTGTCCGTCGGTTCGGTAAATCTTCACGCCAAATTCCTGCGGAAAGTATTTCACGCCCTCAATGACCTCGCCCGTGGCCTTCTGCCAGATGGTGGCAAAGATGTGGTGCAGGTCGTCCACGGCGGGGCCCTCGATGTGCATGTGGAGGTCGTGCCATTCGCCGATGCCTTTGATGCCCTCCACGTAGTAGTCGGCAACGTTCATGCCGCCCGTGTAGGCCACACGCCCGTCGATGACCACAATCTTGCGGTGGTCACGCGGAATGATGTGGTTGAACCAGGGAAAGCGTATGGGGTCGAACTTCACCAGCTGGATGCCCAGCGAGCGGATGCTGTCGTGCATCTGGCGGCTGATGGGGCGGTTGTTCGACGAGTTGCCAAACGAGTCGTACAGCGCACGGACTTCCACCCCCTGGCGCGCTTTCTCGGCCAGCAGCTGGAAGAGCAGGCCCGCAATGGAGTCGTTGCGGAAATTGAAATACTCCAGATGGATGAAGCTCTGCGCTCGGCGCACTTCGTCGAAGAGGTCAACGAACTTGTCGTGTCCGTTGTCGAAGAACCACAGGCGGTTCCCCTCCGTCAGCCGCACGCCCCGCTGACGGATGTGCGTGGCCAGGATGGAGTCGGAGGTCACACCGCTGTTCTGCCCTTGCGCCCTCAGCACGGGGGCAAAGGCGGTCAGCACACAGAGCGCAATCAGTATTGCCAGTCTTTTCACTATCGAATAAAAGGGTTACCAAATTTTCTGCAAAGTTACGAAAAAAAATTGTAATAAAAGACGATTTTGGAGAATTAACGCAGAATGACCATAAATAAAAGGCAAGCCGGGGAAAAACGAGGCTTTCTTCATTAGAATCCGCTGTAAAATTTACGAAAATTTCTTGGAAATAGCAGTATTTGGCTCCAATTTGTGACAAAATAACATCAAAAAGAGGTTAAAAAGAGGACATTGAACTGGGTTTTCGCCAAATTATTACTACTTTTGCATCCACTGAGAAAAATCATGCAATGGATGATGGCCGCCAACCTCGCTATCATCGGTGGTTTTTGAATCAAAAGAAATATAACCTATGCTACACATCAAAGAAGAGGCTACACGCTGCCTACTGTGCGAGGATGCGCCCTGCACGAAAGCGTGTCAGTCGGGCGACCCTGCACGGGCTGTGCGCGCCATCCGCTTTGACAACGACAAGAATGCACTGCGCTTCGTGTCTGAATGTACGGATGCCGACCTGGAACAGGCAGAAGCGAACTGTATCCACTACGACAGACCGATAAGGCTTAGGGAACTGCTGCGCGCTGTGCGCCAAACCCCGGTTGTGGAACAGAATATAGTGCCTTCCCTTGCCATCGAATTTTGTGGCATACGCTGCGAGAGCCCCTTCTTCCTGGCTTCTTCGGCGGTCTGTACCAGCTACGAGATGGTGGCGCGGGCTTTCGACATGGGCTGGGCGGGTGTCTTCTACAAGACCATCTGCCTGCAGGACATCCACGAGGTATCGCCCCGCTTCGATGCCGTGAAAGAGGGTACGGCATTTGCCGGATTCCGCAACATGGAGCAACTGTCGGAGAACCCTGTTGATATGGATTTCGACATCTTGCGCAGATTGAAGCAGAACTATCCGTCGAAAGTCGTCGTGGCCAGCATCATGGGCCAGACAGAGAAGCAGTGGATAGTACTGGCAAAGATGGCCGAGGCGGCTGGCTGCGATGCCGTGGAACTGAACTTCTCGTGTCCGCAGATGCGTCTGAAGGGCATGGGCAGCGATGTGGGGCAGGATGCCGAACTGGTCAGGCAATATACTGCCTGCGTGAAGCATAGCGTCAAGATGCCCGTCATTGCCAAGATGACACCCAACATCACCCATATCGACGAGCCGGCCCAGGCCGCCTGTGCTGCCGGTGTGGATGCTGTATCGGCCATCAACACCATCAAGAGCGTGACTATGTCGCCCGAAGCGGCTGTGAGCGGCAAACAAACCATTTCGGGCTACAGCGGTCGTGCCGTCAAGCCCATTGCCCAGCGCCACATCTATGAGATGGCGTCGAACCCAGTCTTGCAACATATCCAGTTGAGCGGCATAGGCGGCATCGTGACGTGGCGCGACGCACTGGAGTTCATTCTGTTGGGCTGTCGAAACGTGCAGGTATGCACCGCCGTGATGGAGTATGGCTGCCGCATCATCGACGACCTCACAAGCGGTCTGCAGACCTACCTGGCAGAACGTGGCATCAGTCAGTTAGCGGCAATCGTCGGCGAGCAGCTGCCCAACTTCGTGCTGCCTTCCGACCTCGATCGCGACACGAAGGTCTATCCAACTATCGACCGTGAGTGCTGCATCGGCTGTGGACGCTGCTATGTCTCCTGTCAGGACGGTGGTCATCAGGCCATCACTTTCGACACAGAGTCCCGCCAGCCCCGCATCATCGGCACCAAGTGCGTAGGCTGCCTCCTTTGCCGCCTCGTCTGTCCCACGGGTGCTATCGGACTGACCAAACGAATCAAAAAGAAACAAACGTGACAATTCAACAATTGTTTACGAAAAAAAAATTGAGATATCAGCGTTTTTCTGCATTTCACACTGATTTTTCCGCTATTTTTTTGCTAAATAGCTGATTTGCCAACGTTTCTCAAAAAAAAGACCGGGACTGTCCGCTATTGCTATTTTGCTAAATCGCTCCCTATATAGGCGATTTAGCAAAATAGCATTAGCAGCCAAGGATCTGTCCCGCCCCCAAGCAAGCAATTCTGCTACCAGTTTGGCACTGACTTCCTGCATCCGTGACACAGCACGCTCGCTATCGCGAGATAGCACTGCCACCGCCCTGGCACAGGCTTCCCACTGCAACGGGACTGCATCCTCGCCGCAACAGCAATTCTGTGCCACCCCGTTTTGAGTGCGTTTCCACCAAAATACGACAAAAAAGCAGGGGCAAGGCACAATTGTCTCCATAATTTTTGGCAGTCCGAGAATTTTTCACTACCTTTGCAACGAATATCTATTCTCATATAAAAACACTAAAAACTCACTTTAACCATGAAGAAAATTTTACTTTCTTTGTTTACAGTCATGGCCTCTCTCGTCGCCGTGGCTGAAGAGTATGAAGTTACATTCTCGGAACTGGGCTACGAGAATGCAGAAGATGTCACCAGTGTAAACATTGGCAATGTCACACTGACACTTGACAAAAACGGCAACAGCAATGGCCCAAAGTATTATAACGCAGGCAGTGCTCTCCGTGTCTATGCCCAAAACAGCATGACCTTTGAAAGCTCGGAAACCATTGTGGCCATTGATTTTACGATTGCATCCAGCAATCCTTTCAATGCAGGCACCACAGCCACTGAAGGCACACTGAGCGCAGACTTCACTTCGTGGGCTGGCTCTACAAACAGTGTGACCATCACCAACGGCGGCACCAGTAAACACGTCAGAATTACAGCCATCAAGGTTACGACCCAGGAAGGCGGCGATGTAACCTACGTTCCTGCCCCCAAGTTCAGCCTCGCGGAAGGCACCTACTACAGCGCACAGACGGTGGAAATCAGCTGGATGGGCACCGACGGCACCGTGTTCTACGCTTTCGGCAACGACGTGCCACAGCCCTACACCGAGCCACTGGAAATCTCTGAACTCGGCACTTACCAGCTGATTGCCTACGCACAGGACGCTCAAGGCAACCAGTCTGAACAGGTTGTGGCAAACTACACCATTGCCGAGGCTCCGTCCTACAACACGCTCGCCTCTGTGAAGACCGCTTGCACAGCAACTTCTAAGAATGATGCACCCACCATCACCTTCACGGCTGACACCTACACCCTGCTCGTCACTTACGCCAGTGGCGCATATACCTTCGTGAGCGACGGCAATGAGGCATTCCTCTTCTACGGCAACCAGACAGCACTGAAGACCGGCGACAGATTCACAGGCAGCATCACGGGTCAGCCTTACATCTACAACGGTCTGCGCGAAATGTCCATCACAGAAATGGACGTGAACGTCGTTTCCGGCGACAACGAAGTGACTCCTATCGAATATATGTACGATGAGCACTACAACGACTACGATGCCAACGAGTCGAAGCTCTTCATCATCAAGAATGCCACATTTGCAGCCGATGCACTCACCAGCCGTCAGGTGACATTCACAGACGAAGAAAGCAACGAGCTGACCGCCTACGACCGTTTCGACGTACTCAATAACGCAGGCTTCAACACAACCGACACTTACAATGTGACAGGTCTGCTCACACAGTACAACGGCACTCAACAAATCTATGTAACAACCATCGAGAACCTCAGTGGTACACCTGTTGATACTATCCCTGTTGACACCATCCCTGTTGATACCATTCACATTGCCAACACACCCGAAACAGCCTACACTGTAGCTGAAGCACGCGCCATCCTCGACCGACGCGACACTGAGGGCATCTATCTGGCACTGGAAGATACTGTCTATGTAAAGGGCGTGGTCAGCAAGGTGTCTAATTTCAACGCAAATTTTGGCAATCTTAATCTTTTCATCAAAGACGCGCAGGAAGACACCGTTGACATCGAAGCCTACCGCAACCTCTACCTCGACCAGGCTCAATATACTTCTGCCGACCAAGTCAACGTGGGCGATACCGTTATTGTAGTGGGTACACTCACCGTGTACAAGGAGACCTACGAACTGGCACAGGGCAACTACCTCTATGCACACTACCCTGCCACCGACACAACCATCGTAGAACCTGTTGACCCATACATCGCTACAGGTAACGGAACTGTTGATAATCCCTACACCATCGAAGACGTGATTGGCCTCTACAACATCAACTTCGTGCAGCTGAAGGACAGCTCAATCGTAAATGTTGACACTGTCTGGGTACGCGGCTACATCCTCGGCACCGTGAATACCAGCACAGGTGCAACCATCATGGAGATTGACTCGACAACACAGGCTACAAACCTCTCTGTAGGTTACTTCAGCAACGATGCACACATCAGCGTACAGCTGCCAAACGAAAAGGTTGCTCCAGGCGTGCGTGCAGCCCTCAACCTGGTTGACAATCCCGACAACATGGGCAAGGAAGTCCTGCTCCGTGGCATCATCACCAAGTACTGCGGCGTGGCTGGTCTGAAGCCATGTGTGGACTACTGGATGGAGACTGTTGAACCCATCATCACTGTGGGCGACATCACCGACCTCATCGACCGCTACCTCAGCCAGGAAGCAGACGGTGAAGCCACTATCACCGTGGGCGACATCACCGACCTCATCGACCGCTACCTCAATCAAACTAATGAATAAGGATTACCTTAAGGAAAGAAAACACTAATGACTCGTTATCTTAAACTAACCTTACTAACTGGGGTCTGTGCTGCAATGTTTTGCAGCACAGCCTTTTCTCAAACCCTCCTGAAGACCTACTACAGGGCGGCTGACAAGAAGCAGAAGGCAGAGCTGAAGTCTGCACTCGGCACCATCATCGCAAATCACAAGAAGCTGGGCTACAGCAACCTGTGGAAATACTACGAAGTGGTGGACTACGTGGAGGGCGACAAGAACAGCAATGACCAGTACCGCGTGTTCGACTACTACTCCGACGATGCACACTACTTCAACGGCAACGGCACCGCCGTCAGCGGAATGAACAAGGAACACGTGGCACCGCAGAGCTGGTGGGGCGGCGGCACAGGCATCAACGTGGGCAACGACATCATACAGGTGCTGCCTTCCGAAGCCAGTGCCAACAACGCCAAGGGCAACTACGCCCTGGGCATAGCCAAGACCAACGTGAAGACGGCGAACAACCGTGTAAAAACGGGAAAGGACACCAATGGCGACTATGTCTTTGAGCCTTGCGACGAATACAAGGGCGACTTCGCACGCATCTACTTCTATGTAGCCACATGCTATCCCGACGTGGAATGGGAAAGCAGCGTAGCAGGCACAGAGGTGGCATTCAAGAAGGAAGACTACCCCACCCTGAAGCCAGCCTTCGTGAACATGCTTTTGCAGTGGCACCGCCAAGACCCCGTCTGCGAATGGGAAATCACACGCAACGACCGTGTCTATGGCATACAGGGCAACCGCAACCCCTTTGTTGACTACCCGCAGCTGGCTGAATACATCTGGGGCGACTCCATCAACTACGCTTGGGACCTGGCTACAGCCGTGCCCAACAGCATGACCGAGATTATCGACACCATTGTGCCCGACACGATTGCCCCCGACACGATTGTGCCAGATACCATTGTGCCCGACACCATCATTGCCGATTCCGTCATCCTTGCAGAGGTGTTCTACGAGCCTTTCGACGACATCACCGTAGGCAACAGCGACAACAGCTCTGGTTCGAGCAAAGCCTGGGATGGCAACGCCAATGTGCCCACAGTGAATGCTTGCTACCAGGCAGGAGGTGCTGTGAGAATAGGCACAAGCAAGAAGACGGGCAGCATCGCCACGGCCAACATCGCGGCCCAGAAGGGTGACACGCTCCGTGTGGATATAGCCGTGAAGGGCTGGACCACCATCGAGGGTGACCTGAAGGTTTCGCTCACAGGCACCGAGGAACGCACATTGACCTACACGGCCACCATGAGCGATGACTTCGAGACCGTTTCGACCACGTTCTACAACATTCCGAGCGACAGTCCGAAGCTCTACATCACGACCAGCAACAAGCGTTGTTTCATCGACGAAATCAGCGTCTATGCCGTGAAGGTCATCCCTACTGCCAAGCCCGACGTAGAAGAGCCAGACAAGCCAGACCCAGAGGAACCCACCGAAGAGGAAAAGGAACACCAGCGACTGCTTCAGCTCTGCGACATGGACGAGGACGGCAAAATTACCGTGACAGACATCACCCTGCTCATCAACATCTATCTGGAGGCAGAGCAATAGGCTGAAGACGGACAAAAACGCCCCTTTCATTTGAACAGCGAATGATGTGAAACGCACATTATTCGCTGTTTTAACATTTATTTGGCCGACCTTTGTGTTAATCTGCAAACAGTGTGGCTTCTGTTCCACTTTTTTTTCGTATCTTTGCACGCTAATTGTGTCAAGCAACCAAAGATATGAAAGAACTTTTTGACGAAATCATCACGGAAGAAGGAGGCGGGCAAATCTCGCTCTACGCAAACTTCGACGAGCCAGACAAGAAGCTCATCGACTTCACCATCAACCCCGAAGAACTGATTCCTATCCTGCCCCTAAAGGGTGTGATGCTTTTCCCCAACAACATACTGCCCATCGGCGTAAGCCGCAAGTCGTCGCAGAAACTGATTGAAGACGCGCTGAAGAAGAACAAGCACATCGGCGTGTTCTCGCAGACTGATGACTCGGTGAACAAGCCTGGTGTCAACGAAATCTACCACACGGGAGTCATTGCCAAGGTGCTGCGCATCATCCGTCTGCCCGACGGCTCGCAGACGGCACTGCTGCAAGGCTTCCAGCGCATCCGGCTGATATTCCTCGACGAATCAAAAAGCTACCTGCAAGGGCAAACCGAGCTTTACCCCGAAGAAGTGCCGCCCAGAGGCGACCGCAAATTCAGTGCCGTGGTGGAAGCCTGCAAGGATACAGCCAATAAGCTGATGCGCAGCAGCGAATCGCTCATTGGTGCAGCCTTTGCCCTGAACAACATTACCGACAAGCCACTGCTCATCAACTTCATCTGTGCCAACCTGCCCGTTGACAACAAGGAGCGCATTGTCCTGCTGGAGGAGACGAACATCTACGACCGTGCCTACAAACTGCTCGGACTGCTCAACCGTGAGTACCAGTTCTTCTTGCTGAAACACAACCTGCAGCAGCAGACACGCGAGCAACTGGACAAGCAGCAGCGCGACTACTTCCTGCGTCAGGAGATAGAACGCATCCACGAGGAACTGGGCGACAGCGAGGAAGACAGT
Organism: Bacteroidaceae bacterium; assembly: GCA_017453465.1. Lineage (GTDB taxonomy): Bacteria > Bacteroidota > Bacteroidia > Bacteroidales > Bacteroidaceae > Minthosoma. The sequence goes on from JAFTEV010000020.1 coordinate 42,086, forward strand.
GCTTCGCTCACCCGTCTGCGCATGAAGGCCGACGCCAAGAGGTGGAGCGAGGAGATGAAGAACTACTTCGATGAGGAGATGAAGAAAATCAATCGCCTCAATCCGCAAAGCCCCGACTACCAGACGGCCTACTCCTATCTGGACACGCTGACCGACCTGCCGTGGGACAGTTGCACCAAGGACAACCTGAGCATTCCCAATGCCGAGCGCACGCTGAACCGTGACCACTACGGCATGGAGAAGGTGAAGGAGCGCATACTGGAACATCTGGCTGTGCTGAAGATGCGCGGCGACTTCAAGAGCCCCATTATCTGCCTCTATGGTCCTCCGGGTGTGGGCAAAACCAGCCTGGGCAAGAGCATCGCCACAGCCATGAAACGCAAGTATGTGCGCATGAGTCTGGGCGGAATACACGATGAAGCCGAAATCCGTGGCCATCGCCGCACCTACGTGGGAGCCATGCCTGGACGCATCATCAAGAACATCATCAAGGCCAAGAGTTCCAACCCCGTGTTTATCCTCGATGAAATCGACAAGGTGACACAGGCCACCATGCACGGAGACCCTGCCAGTGCGCTGCTCGAAGTGCTCGACCCCGAACAGAACTCAGCCTTCCACGACAACTACCTCGATGTGGACTACGACCTGTCGAAGGTAATGTTCATCGCCACAGCCAACAACGTGAGCAACATCCCAGCCCCGCTGCTCGACCGCATGGAACTCATCGAGGTTTCGGGCTATCTGACGGAAGAGAAGATAGAGATTGCCCGTCGCCACCTTGTGCCGAAAGCCCTGGAGAACTTGGGCATGAAGGATTCGGGCATCAAGCTGACAAAGGCTGCCATCGAGAAGATTATAGAAGACTACACACGCGAATCGGGCGTGCGTGCGCTCGACAAGAAGATTACCGAACTGCTCCGCAAGGTCACACTGGAATACACCAAGACGGAAGCCCTGCCCGACCACGACCTGAAACCAGAGGATGTGAAGAAATACCTGGGCATCGAACTTTTCCAGCGCGACAAGTACGAAGGCAACGCACTGTGCGGTGTCGTCACCGGACTGGCCTGGACCAGCGTAGGCGGTGAAATCCTCTACATCGAGACCAGCTACAACGAGTCGAAACAAGGCGGACTCTCGCTCACAGGCAACCTGGGCGACGTGATGAAAGAATCGGCCACCATTGCCCTGCAATACCTCAAGGCCAACCCCGAACTGCTGGGCACACCGCCCGAACTGCCGAAGGCTGTGCGCGAACAGCTGGAGAAGGACGGCATGAAGCACACGCCCACCTGGGCCGACTTCTTTGCCACACACAACATCCACATCCACGTGCCCGAAGGAGCCACCCCGAAGGACGGCCCGTCGGCTGGCATCACCATTGCAACCTCCATTGCATCGGCCATCACAGGACGGAAAGTGCGCAAGAGCATTGCCATGACCGGCGAAATCACACTGCGCGGAAAGGTGCTGCCCATCGGTGGCGTGAAGGAAAAGATTTTGGCTGCCAAGCGCGCCGGCATCACCCATATCCTGTGCTGTGAGGAAAACCGCCGCAACGTGGAGGACATTCCGGCCATCTACGTGAAAGGGCTGACTTTCCATTACGTAGAGACCGTGAAGGACGTATTAGATTTCGCTTTAATATGACATTTACACTGCAACATACAGACCCGAAAACCCATGCACGTGCAGGACTGATTCACACCGACCATGGTGACATCCAGACCCCCATCTTCATGCCCGTCGGCACACAGGCCACGGTGAAGGGCGTACACCTGCATGAACTGAAAGACGATGTGAAAGCCCAAATCATTCTGGGCAATACCTACCACCTGTATCTGCGCCCAGGGCTGGAAGTCATCGAGGCCGCAGGCGGACTTCACAAGTTCAACGGCTTCGACCGCCCCATGCTCACCGACAGCGGAGGCTTTCAGGTGTTCTCGCTGGCAGGTATCCGTAAAATCAAGGAGGAAGGCGTGGAGTTCCGCAGTCACATCGACGGCTCAAAGCACTTCTTTACGCCCGAAAAAGTGATGGACATCGAGCGCAGCATTGGTGCCGACATCATCATGGCCTTCGACGAATGTCCGCCCGGCACAAGCAATTACGAATACTCCAAGCAGTCGCTGGCACTGACCGAGCGTTGGCTGGACCGCTGCATCAAGCGTTTCAACGAGACAGAACCTCGGTATGGCTACCAGCAGAGCCTCTTCCCCATCGTGCAGGGCTGCACCTACAGGGATTTGCGCGAGCGTGCCGCCGAGAATGTGGCCAGCAAGGGGGCTGACGGCAATGCCATCGGCGGACTGGCTGTAGGCGAACCCACCGAGGTGATGTACGAAATGATAGAAATCGTCAACGCCATTCTGCCACAAGATAAACCGCGCTACCTGATGGGTGTGGGTACACCCATCAACCTGCTTGAAGGCATAGAGCGCGGTGTAGATATGTTCGACTGTGTGATGCCAACCCGCAACGGACGCAACGCACAGATTTTCACACGACACGGAACCATTAACCTGAGAAACAAGAAATGGGAGCTGGACTTCACGCCACTCGACGAGGAAGGTGCGTCCTACGTTGACACCCTGTACACCAAGGCATACGTCCACCACCTCTTCAAGGCACAGGAACTGCTGGCCTTGCAGATTGCCAGCATACACAACCTGGCGTTCTATCTGTGGCTTGTAGGCGAAGCCCGTCAGCACATCATCAGCGGTGACTTCGCCGTGTGGAAGGCAAAAATGTGCGATGAATTGGGAAAAAGGATTTAAGGAATGGAACGATTCTGGAGACTGGTACATATTTCGCGACTTGACCGCTACATCATTGGCAAGTTTCTTGGTACGTATTTCTTTTCTATAATACTTATCATTTCCATTGCCGTGGTGTTCGACTTCAACGAGAATGTTGACAAGTTTCTTTCTCGAAATGCGCCACTTAAGGAGATTCTGTTCGACTATTACTTAAACTTCATTCCCTACTACTCCAACCTCTTCTCGCAGCTCTTCGTCTTTGTGGCGGTCATCTTCTTCACCACCAAACTGGCCGAGAACTCCGAAATCATCGCCATGATGAGCACAGGCACCAGCTTCAACCGCCTGCTGCGCCCCTACCTCATCTCTGCGGGCATCATCTGCACCATGACATTCCTGCTGGGTTCCTACGTGATTCCGAAGGGAAACATCAACCGCATCAAGTTTGAACAACGATACAAGAACAAGACGCACAACATCTTCACCAACAATGTGCAACTGAAAGTCGATTCCAACGTCATTGCCTACATAGGCCGCTACGACGATAACTTCAAGATTGGATACGACTTTACGCTGGACAAGTTTGAGAACAAAAAGCTGGTACGCCACCTGCAAGCCATGACCATACAGTACGACACACTGAGCGAAAAGCCATGCCACTGGGTGATAGCCAACTACCAGACACGCGACCTGCACGGTATGCGCGAGGTCATCACCAGCGGAGGCCGACGCGACACCTTCATCAACATGGAACCGCAGGACTTCCTCATCAGTCCCGGACAGCAGGAAACGCTGACAACCCCCGAACTGGACACCTACATCACCCGACAGAAAGCCCGTGGATTTGCCAACATCAAGGAGTTTGAAGTGGAATACTACAAGCGTGGGGCTTCATCGTTTGCAGCTTTCATCCTCACCACCATCGGTGCTTCGCTCTCGGCCCGCAAGCGCAAGAACGGACTGGGCATTTCGCTGGGCATAGGTCTGGCTCTCTCCGTGACCTACATCATGTTCCAGACCGTTTCATCCACGTTTGCCATCAACGCCAATGTGCCCCCCGTCATTGCCGTGTGGATTCCCAACATCATCTACGTTTTCATCGCGCTTTTCTGCTACAAGAAAGCCCCAAGATAATAACTACAATCAAGATTTATAAATGTATTTCGACGAATTAGACCTATCAGACGAGGTGCTCGATGCGCTGGATGCCATGAACTTCAGCGAATGCACCCCAATACAAGAGAAAGCCATCCCCCCCATCCTTGCTGGCCGCGACATCATCGGAGTGGCACAGACCGGCACGGGCAAAACGGCTGCTTATCTGCTGCCCGTGCTCGACGAACTCAGTTCGGGGCTGTACCCCAAAAACGCCGTCAACTGCATCATCATGTCGCCCACACGCGAATTGGCTCAACAGATTGACCAGCAGGTGGAAGGCTTCGGCTACTACCTGAACGGCGTGTCGAGCGTGGCAGTCTATGGAGGCAACGACGGCATCCGATTTGAACAGGAACGCCGTGGGCTGGAGATGGGAGCCGACATCATCATTGCTACACCGGGGCGGCTCATCAGTCACCTGCAAGGCGGACACATCGACCTGACGCAGACATCCTTCTTCATTCTGGACGAAGCCGACCGAATGCTCGACATGGGCTTTTATGACGACATCATCAAGATTGCCTCCTATCTGGGCGAAAACCGCCAGACCATCATGTTCTCGGCCACGATGCCTGAAAACATTCGCAAACTGGCTCGCAACATCCTGCACGACCCCGTCGAAGTGCGCATTGCCGTGAGCAAACCAGCAGAGAAAATCAAGCAGATTGCTTACGTCTGCCACGAAGGAATGAAGCAGCGGCTGGTTGAATCAATACTTGAACCATCGAAGGATAAGAACGCTGAGAATCCATTGGATAGAGTTATCATGTTCGCATCATCGAAGATGAAAGTGAAAGAACTCTCCCTCACGTTGAAACAAAAGGGATTCAATGTGGGAGCCATGCACAGCGACCTGGACCAGAAGGAACGCGATGAAATCATGTATGCCTTCAAGAACCGCCGCGTCAGCATCCTCATCGCCACAGACATTGTGAGCCGTGGAATCGACATTGATGACATCCAGCTGGTCATTAACTACGACGTGCCACGCGATGCCGAAGACTATGTGCACAGAGTGGGTCGCACGGCCCGTGCCAACCGCGACGGCGAAGCCATCACACTGGTCACTCCACGCGACTGGCAATATCTGCTGAAGATAGAACAGCTGATAGAGGCTGAAATAGAGAAACCCGACCTGCCTGCGGGATGCGGCGAAAAGCCCAGCATGGGTGTTTCCAAAGAAAAGAAAAAGAAAAGGTATTATAAAAAAAGTGCTAAAAAGGGAGGACGCAATCACAAAAAGTCTGATAAAACTTTGAAGACTCACTGAAAACACCTAATTTTGCAAAAATTCTAAACTTTGGCAATGACGAAAGTACAAAAGATACTTATCCTGTTTGCATTGATCATCACGCCCTTATTGGCTCATGCTCAGAACGGTGTGAATTCCCCCTATTCTCGTTATGGCTTCGGACTCCTGTCAGACCGCTCCATGGGCTTCAACAGAGCCATGGGAGGTGTGGCACAGGGATTTCGTAACGGGCAAGAAATCAACACTGCAAACCCCGCCTCCTACTCTTCAGCCGATTCGCTGACAGCCCTTTTCGACCTGGGCATGACCGTGCAGAACGGCAACTACAGCATGGGGAAACAGAAGCAAAACATCAAGAACAGCAGTTTCGACTACGCTGCCTACTCGTTTCGTGCCACAAGGGGGGTGGGCATAGCCTTTGCGCTGATGCCCTATTCCAAGATAAAATACAGCTTTGCTTCCGACCCCCAGGTGCTTCAAAACAATGCTGGCCTCACTTCTTCCTATTCCTACACGGGCGACGGAGGTCTTCGCCAAGTTATGCTGGGTGCTGGATGGCAATTCATCAAGCCGTTGAGCATCGGACTGAACGTGGGCTACCTGTGGGGAGAGTATGAACACAACATGACCATGTCGTACAGTTCCACCTCGGCCTACAGCATCAAGCGCACATACTCAGCCAACATTTCCACCTTCACACTGGAAGGCGGCATTCAGTACTCCGTCAATCTCTCCAAGAAAGACCGCTTGACCCTTGGTGCGACAGGCGTGCTGGGACACAAGGTGCACAACAACGCCTACCGCACAACCTCAACCACCAACACCTCATCGTCTACTGTGGAAGCCTCGGCGGTTGACACGCTGAAAAACGCCTTCCAATTGCCCCACTGCATTTCTGTCGGTGCAACCTACTATTTGGAAAACAAACTGCGTGTGGGCATTGATTTTGAACTGCAACGCTGGAGCCGCGTGCAGTTTCCTGTAGTAGAAAACTACGAACAGCAAAAGAGCACCGGCAACTATACCCCTACCTACAAAGTGCTGAACGACCGCATCAAGATTGCCGCCGGTGCAGAATACAGACCCGATGCACTGGGACGCTCATTCTTCAAGCGTCTGGCCTACAAGATGGGCGGATATTACTCCCGTTCATACGCCAACGTCAACGAGTCGGGCATAGTAACCAGCAAGAAACCAACCGAATTTGGACTCTCTGCGGGTGTAACCATCCCCATCCAGAACCGCAACCTTTTCTACAGTTCGCCCAAAATCAACGTCACCTTCTCTTGGGTACACACCAACATTCCCTACTATTTGAATTCTTCGCTCAACGGAGGGTCCACCCCCACACTGAATACGCTGAAGGAAAACTACTTGAGGCTGTCGGTCGGACTGACACTGAGTGAACGCTGGTTCTACAAATGGAAAGTGCAGTAGCATGAGTGGCAAAATCCTATCAGTGTTATGGATTTTTCCCTGCAAGTTAGGGTAACCTCCCGCTCCTACATAGCAGAACTGCACTACATTTGCCGCACAAAACAGAATTAACACAATCAAATAAACAATACAGAAACAATGAAGAAATTACTTTTGACACTCGCAATTGCAGCAGGCACAATGTCTGCCAATGCACAAAACCTCTCAGGCACCACGCTCAACGACCGCATCGGGCACGGACAAGACAGTATCGACGTGCTCGGAAGCCTTTCGCTCTATCAGGAAGCCTTCAAGCGCAAAAGCTACATAGAAGCCATTGAGCCATGGGAATTTGTATTCCAGAAGGCTCCGCTCTCCATGGTACGTGTATATACCGACGGTGCATGGATGTTTGAACAGCTTGTGCAGCAGGAGACTGATGCCGCCAAGAAGAAGGAATACTTCGACAAACTGATGAACATCTACGACCAGCGTCTGAAGAACCTTGACGCACTCAACTCGTTTGCCACACCAAAGACCACTTCGACAAAGGGTAACATCATCACCCGCAAAGCCTACGACTACTACTACTTCAATCCCAACATGAACAACAACGAGGCTTACAAGATGTTCAAGGAAGGCATTGAAGACCTCAACAAGAACGTGGAAGCCTTTGTACTCTACGGATTCATCGAGTGCTCCTACAACCGCTTCATGCAGAACAAGGACAACACCGACATTCGCCAAGACTTCATCCAGGACTACATGTTCTGCAACGAAATCTGCGACATGCTGCTTGACCAGGCCAAGGAATACCCGTCACAGACCATCCCTGCCGACCCCGAATCGGAAGACTCTGCCAAGTGGGTTGAACAGGTTATCCTCGCCCCCGAAGCCCTGAAAATCATCCAGAACTACCAGCCCACACAGGAACAATGCAACAACCTGTTCGTGCAGTCAGGTGCTGCCGACTGCGACGCACTGGAGAAAATCTACATGGAAAAGGTGGAAGCCAACAAGACAGACATCAAGTACCTGAACGCAGTGCTGGCCATCCTCAACAACTTCGAGTGTGACAAGAGCAACATCTACTATGTAGCAGCCGACTACGCCTATCAGATTACAAAGACTCCACAGGCCGCCATCGGTAAGGCTTCACGCCTGCTGAAGGAAGGCAAGGAAACCGAAGCTCTCGAATACTTCAAGGAAGCCATCGACATGGAGACCAACGTGGCCAAGAAAGCCAAGTACGCCTACGTCATCGCCGCCCTCTACTTCAAGAAAGGCAATACGGGCGCATGTCGCCAGTGGTGTCGCGAAACCCTCAAGTACAATCCCAGCAACGGCGGCGCCTACCTGCTCCAGGCCAACTGCATAGCCCGTGGCGCATACGGCAAGAGCCCCAAGGACGTGGCCACCAGCTACTACTACTGCCTGGCTACCGACTATTGCAACAAAGCCAAGGCTGTTGACCCATCCTCTGCAGGCAAGGCAAGCCGTCAGGCTGCTGGCTATGCCGCACACTTCTACCCCAAGTCAGAAGCCTTCTTCGCTGGCATCAAGGCCGGACAGACCGTCAGCTGCATGGGCGAAACAACCGTTCTGAGACTGCGTTAAATTGAAAAGAGCCACACATATCATCTGCGTTGCAACAGTCCTCATGGCTGTTGCAACGCTCTTGTTTTCCTGCGAAAGTGAAGAAACCAACAACGGACCCAAGCTGGGCGTGCGCGACAGTCTGCCGTGGCTCAAGTCGATGGGCGTAAGCACACTTATCAGCGACTCCGGCATCATTCGCTACAAGCTCATCTCGGAAGACTGGTACATGTACGACAAGAAAGACCCCACGTACTGGGCATTCGAGAAAGGCTTGTTCATGGAGAAATTCGATGCCTCGTACCACGTGGAAGCCTTCATCAACTGCGACACAGCCTACTACTTCGACCAGCGGCACCTGTGGGAACTCCGTGGGCGTGTGTTCATCAAGAACACCAAAGGCGAAACCTTCAAGACCTCCCTACTCTTCTGGGACCAGAACAGCCGAGAATTTTACTCGCCCGCCTATATGGAAATCCAGGGGGAAACGCAGTCGCTCAGGGGCGTGAACTTCCGCAGCAACGAGCAAATGACCCAATACAAGATTCACCAGTCGAGCGGAGCCTTCCCGTTTGAAGAGGAAGATACCGGGCCGCCCACTCCCGAAGAACCTTTAGACGAAGAAACGGAATAACCACAGATTCGGCACGAAGCCCAATCTGTGGTTATTCTTATTTTTCACTGTGATTTCCGATTCTCAATCTTCTTGCTCCAGATACCTGTCAATCAGTGCCGTTATGTCCTTGACGGAGACGGAACTGCCGCTTTGCAAGTACTGGTCAATCAAGGCTGTAATCGGCTCCACCGTCACCTTCGTATGGCCTGGGTTCACACCGTCGTCCGACAGATAAATCTCCTTGATGTACATGGCAGCGGAGCCGTTTGTGCGGAATCCTGCATAGAACACATGGCTCAGGTCAAGGGCTTTTCCGTCGGCTGTCTTCAAGTCGCGCAGGTCGATGAGCACTTGCTTCTGCTTGTCAATGTTGTAAGTAAACGAAGCAGCATTGCAGTTGTCCACGTCGTAGAGACAGAAGAACGGCGCACAGGACGAAGCCCTCAGAAACTTGATGACGAGATAGTTGTAGCCCGAAAGGTCTGCGCCCGAAGTGTAGTGCCAGCCACCCAGCCCATCCTTTGCAGTCCGCAGCGAGCCGATGCGTTCACTGAAGATGCCTTCGCCCCCCGTGATGGACGGATTGAAGAAGTCTGCCTTCAGCGGGAATGTAGAAACCGTCACGTGGAAAGTCACACTCGCCTCGTTGCCAAACTTGTCGGTGTAAGTGGCCACCACATCCGTCTCGCCAGCTTGCTTCGTCACGATGCGTCCGCCAGCCACTGTCAGCACGGCGGGACGGCTCACCTTGTAGCTACAGCGCGAAGCCACATTCTGCTGCAAGCCCGACTGAGCCGTCAGGGTCACGTCCAGCGGCTGCACAGAGCCAACCATCAGGTCCAGGTTGTCGGCAGAAGCCGTCAGCTGCGCCATCGTGAGGTCGGCCTCGGTGAACTGTTCCATCGGGTCGGCAATGCCAAACAGTTCTTCCGAATACTCCTGCTCGGTGGTGAACCAGTCGAAGTCAACATATCCGCCCAGCTGCTGGGTGGCGTAATTGAAGAGATAGAACCGCTGCCCCACAAAGTAGTCCAGCGTGTAGCCCATCGTCATGGTGATGCCCCACGGTGTCCACCGCTTGTTGTCATAGCTGTAGTAGTAGCGGCACAGGTTGGAACCAAAGTTCACCACGGCACGCAGATAGACCTCATCGTACTTCAGCGCAGGTCCTACCTTGCTTTCTTCCAGCTTCAGATTTTGCCCGCCAAAGCTGCAACGCTCGGCATACAGATGCTTCTGGCCGTCCACCACTTTCACACCGATGAAAGAGTAAGGATTCTGGAACACAGCCAGCCCCGTGACATCGCCCTCCTGCATGTGGGAGAGGTCCATCTTCACCATGCCGTATGAGTTTTTGTAGCGGGCAGCCTGTGTGTCGTTGGGCGAATAGCCCAAGATGCGCTGTGTCAGCGAATTGCGAGCCGTGTTCAGGCTCTCCGTCACGTTGGCCGTATAGAGTCGCAGGTAGCCCAGCCTTTCGGTCAGCGACCAGGCCGACTCGATGGGGTTGTGGTTCCATTGCCACTGCATACCCAGCTTCACGTCGGTAAACGCATCGTTGGTGGGCAAAGCTGTCCGCTCGTAGGTCTGCCCCACGTCGGGCTTCCTGTAAGCCTTTCCGCCCTTCGACACGTCGATGCCCGCATTGCCTATGATGGGCCAGCCGTCTTTCCATTCCACAGGCTCCAGATAGGGTATGCGCCCAATGGCACCCGCATCCTTGAACAGCATGGTCCACCATTCGCCCGTCTGCGTCTCAATCAGTGCGCCCTGGTGAATCTTCTGGTTAGCAAACACACGTCCATTGTGCTCCTCGTAAGGCCCCATCGGATTTTTTGAGCGGAAGATGGTCTGCGAACCCTCCGTGCCTCCGTAGGTGGCATAGATGTAGTAATAGTCGCCGATGTGATACATGTGACTGCCCTCGCAGCCATTGCCCACACTGATGACACGTGTGTCGCTCAGCTTCTTCAGCGTCTTGGCATTCAGCTTGTTCACCCAGATGTCACCAATGCCACAGGCCACATAGAGATAGCCGTCACCGTTAGGTCCGTCGTCGAAGAGCCAGCCCGAATCGTAGTAGTGTTCATCCATCTTCGTCATCGTCCATTCCCCCTCTGGGTCGGTAGCCGTCAGCAAGATGTTCTGGGTGTTGTCCACGCCCTGCCGTCCATAGCAGATGAAGTAGAGGTAGAACTTCCCCTGATAGTAGTTGAGCGAGGCTGCCCACTGTCCCTGCGAATAGTGCCAGCGGCCATTCATCAGGTTGTAGGCATCATTGTCGTCAATCTTCTGGAGGGGATTGGCACAATAGGACCAGTTCACCAAGTCCTTCGACTTCAGAATCGTAGCACCAGGGAAGTGGTACATCGTGGTGCTCACCATGTAATACGTGTCCTCCACCCGAATCACGTCGATGTCGGGGAAGTCACCATTCAGCACAGGGTTGACAAACGTCCCGTCGCCCAGGTCCGCAGTCCACACCTGCTTGTACTCTGCCGTCTGTTGAGCCGAAGCCCCCAGCGCAGCGGCACCCATCAGCAGTGCCATCAGCAAGTTTCTTTTCTTCATTACGCTAATCATTTAAGTTTGCTCTATTCATCGTTTTTTTACAGCTGCAAAATTACAGAAATCCACTGACCTGGGCTTCACTTTTTGATACACATCCTTCCTTTTTTGAATCCTTGCACCCCTCCGAACCAGCACCTGTACACAAAAAGCCTCCAGTTCGCATAGGCTTTCCGTGCGGTTCGCGTAGGCAATGCTCCGCGTTTTATTGCCTACATGAACGCGACGAATTGCCTATGCGAGCGAGACATATTGCATACGCGAGTGCAACGATTCTTCAGCATGGAATAACAATATTTGATAAAAATCAGCATCTTTTCTGAAAAAAACAGGTAAACAGTCTTTGTTTTTGGCAAATAATCCTTAACTTTGCGCCATCCCCGCCGATGAGGGCAGTCAAATGTCTTTCGGGAAAAGCCAGTTTACTGCGATAAACATGGTGCAGAGGGAAAAAATAATGAATGGCGTTTATTCGCGCTTAGTTCTTGACTTTTAGAAAAGCCTGAGAAACTTTCTATCACTCAAAAGAACTTTGCAACAATAGATGCCCATGGGTATGATTTTATGCGTATGCCCCTGCCTCACTTCCGTGCAAGCAAGGCAGACTGTATATATCATATCGGCGTGGGGTCTAAGGTTGCTCGTTCTGGCAGTGATGGGCAATCTCAGGCGCCTTCTAAAAGCGGGACGAGCAACAGAGCAGGTCCTGCGCTTTTTTGTTTGTCCACATCCCCCCAAGTAAGAAGTGCGATGTCGCCAAAAACTTTCACAAGCATGACGACACCTTACATTGAATTAACAAACGGATTCGTGCCCCTTCTCTGAGCGCATGAAGCCACTATTTATTATTTATCCTTTAATTCTTTTATCATTAAAATGAAAAAAGCACTTCTCACGTTTGCGCTGCTGGGAGCAGTGGCAAGCACACAGGCCAAGTCCTGGAAGATTGGTCCCAATTCAGTAACAGGTATGGATTTCGTAAGCATCAATGCTGCGATGAGTTCTTCTAACGTCAATCCGGGTGACACGCTCTATCTGGACCAGTACTACTCAGACAATGTGAAACAGGTAGTCAACAAAAAAGTGGTTATCATCGGCACAGGCTATGATACCTCGCTCATAGATGAAGGTGTGGTGGCCACGCTGACCGACAGCCTGACGCTATGGGCTGACGGAATAGAAGTGAAGAGCGTCAAATTGAATAATGTAAAATTCTATGCTGACGAGTGTACACTGGATCGCTGCTATGCCAATGATATCAGGATTGGTACCGTGCCTAAAGGGATGAACCATATCTATTCATGCTACATCATAGGACAAGTGGGTAACCAGGTGTTGGCAAGCTCAAGCATAACAAGTATTAGCGGTGCTACCACAAATACATATGTCAACGCACAACTTGACATTCAAAATTGCCTATTATTCTACAGCAGTGCCCAAAACCGTATTACCAATTTAACAAAATCTATCATCAATAATAATACTATTATTGTAGGCTCTTCCTATTATCAAATTATAAATGTTGATAATAGCCAAATAACAAACAATATTCTTTATAATACTAGTAGTCTGTAAAGCCTAAAAGTTGACTAAAGGGTACAAGTGTTTTAGTTTAACCCTTGCCTCTTCATTTGTAAACTGCCAGTCTACTCCCTTTTGCCTGTTGTTTCTATCGGTATGCCATTTCTCCAATTCCGC
>JAFTEV010000021.1 GCA_017453465.1 Bacteroidaceae bacterium
AGTTAAAAGTTAAAAGTTAAAATGGGCTGGCGCAGTGCACGGGCATTCCGCACGGCATTTTATCTTTTAACTTTTAACTTTTAACTTTTTTGCTTGTTACTTTTCTGCTTCCAGATAGGCGTTGATGAGGATGGTGATATCGGTAACAGTTACTTTGCCGTCGCCGTCGAGGTCGCCCTTGATGCGTTCTGGAGTTTCGCCGCCTTGCTGTTCCTCGATGTATTTGGCGTAGGTTTCGTCGTCAACGAAGTGGAGCGTAGCATTGACGAGGACGTACTTCTTGTTGGCGATGATGGCAAAGCTGGCCTTGTAGTCTTCGCCTGGGTTGCAGCGGTAGCTGCGGCGATACTGGGTGATGGTGCCGTCTTCGTTTTCCCAGTCCCAGATAATGCTGTTGTAGGATGTCTCTGGTGCACGGAGCTTTGCGCCAGTAGGAGTAACTACAAGTGTGTCGGGCTGGTCGGGATTGTATTCAGTCCAGTAGTCATAGAAGAAATAGGACACGGTGTCGGCTGTCTCGTTGAGCTTGATGCTATAGACAGCGGGGTAGGCATTGTGGCCCAGCAGGTCGTAAGCATTGCCGCCCCATACGGTGTATTCGCCGTCGGCATCGCGCCATCCGTCGAATGGGTCAATGTAGTTGGGGTTGTAGGAGCCGTTGAGGTTCAGACCGTACATGGTGGCTTCGCCAATGCTGTCAATGCCCAGTGCCTCGTTGATGCTGCCTGTGTCAAGGAGGGAGAATGTCAGCGGGTTGTACTGGTCGGTGATGGCCAGTGCCATGGTGCCTTCTACGTCGATGGTCTTCACGAGTTCTGCACCCTTGATGGAGAACGAGATGGTGTATGAGTCGCTGTTCGTGGAGAGGGTGTCGGTCTTGTATGTGGCGAGGTTGGCTTGTGCCATCAAAGCACCAGTGGTGACGATTTTGTATTTGTGGCCTTCAACCCACTTGTAGTCAAATTTGATGTTCATGGGGCCATTGGAGGGATTCATCCTATCTCCGTGTCCTGATGCGCTACCCTTGACGGGTTCTGTTGCGTCGTCAATGTAGAGGTCGTAATTTACAGCCACGATGTTGAGGAATGTCATCAGAACGCCCGAAGGGTTGGGGTAGGTCAGGACGATGCCTTCCAGGTTGATGTCGTCGATGTCTTCAAAGACGCGACCGTCTTCGATGTTCCATTTGGCTGTGCCCCATTCCCATGTCTGGGCATTGGCACTGATGACTGTAGCGAGTGCTGCAATGATTGAGAGTAATGTTTTCTTCATAATGATTTGATGAATTAAAAATTAAATAATGAATAAGTTTTGCTGGCAAAGGTAGGTATTTTATATGAAAAAGGATGGCAAAAAGTGCAGAAATGTAGCTTTTTGAGTGTTTTATTCTAAAAAAGTAGCGTTTTTCACACTTTTTTCCTGCCTTCTCTTTGTCTGACGGCTTCAAACATGAGGATGGCGGCACTGACGGAGACGTTGAGTGAGTCGAGTTGTCCCAGCATGGGGATGCGGATGTGGGCATTGGCAGCTGTGCGCCACTGTGTGGTCAGTCCTGTCGATTCGGTGCCCATGACGATGGCTGTGCCTTGGGTCATGTCGGTGTCGTAATAAGGAAGGGAGTCTTGCAGCTGTGCCGTAAGAATCTGAATGCCGTGCCCATTCAGGAAGGAAATGCACTCTTCCGAGCTGCAAGCCACGCAGGGCACGGTGAAGATGGCTCCGATGCTGCTGCGGATGAGGTTGGGGTTGTAGAGGTCGGTCAACGGGTCGCAGACAATGACGGCATCCACTCCGGCAGCGTCGGCACTGCGCAGGATGGCTCCCAGGTTGCCTGGCTTTTCCACGCTTTCCAGTACGATGATGAGGGGGTGAGCCTTCAGCCGTAAATCGCTTAGCTTGGTCGGCTTGGCTCTGACGATGGCGATGATGCCTTCTGTGCTGCCACGGTAGGCAATCTTTTCATAGACGGACTGGGTCACTTCGTAGGTCGTGGGTACTTTATTGAGGGGCAATGCGGGCAGCAGGTCGGGCTGATGGAAGAGGGTGGTGACCTCCAGTCCTGCCTGGATGCAGTGCTGGAGTTCGCGCAGGCCTTCCACAACAAAAAGCCCTTGCTTGCGCCTTTCACTGGATTTCTGTTGCAGGGCAAGCAGGGCTTTTATCTTGGGATTTTGTGGGCTGGTGATGGTCATGGGGAAGAGTTTTGTCAGCAGTGGTACATCATGCCCACAACCTTTGTGGCTAACCATGTGGGCAGCAGGCGGTTGCCCAGACACTCCAGGTCGGAGAGCAAGTCGCTGGTGTAGTAGAGGCTCGGATTCTTCTTGGTGCAAGCCTTGACCACCTGCTTGGCACAGGCCGTCGCGCTGAGTCCGTTCTCTTCGTCGTGTTCCATCTGCTGGATGGCGGCTTGCATGTTGGGATAGACATCGCTGCCAGCCAGGTCGGTGCGGCGTGCATTTCCGAAGCTTGTCTTCACATCGCCAGGCTGCACACAGCTGACAGCTATCTGGTAGGCTTTCAACTCGTTCTTCAGCGAGAAGGCAAATGAGTTGATGGCAGCTTTCGTGGCCGAATACATGGCCTGGAAGGGGATGCCAAAGACGGCAGCCATGCTGCTGACAAAGACAATGCGACCGCGCTCGCCTTGTTGCAGCATTGGCTGGGTGCGCATCAGGGGCAGGGCAGCTTGCACCACACGGATGGGGCCGTAGGTGTTCACATCAAACTGGCGTTGCATTTCTTCTTCCTTCGTAAACTCAATGGAGCCAGCCACACCCATGCCGGCACAGAGCACCAGCACATCGATGCGTCCGTCGGTGTCCGTAATTTGCTGAATGGCAGCTGTGATGGTTTCGCGATTGGTCACGTCGCAAGGCAGATGGATGATGCCCTCCTGTGGTTTGTCGCTTCGGCTGAGGTCATAGACTTTGTAGCCCTTGTCGGCCATTTGGCGGGCTGTTTCGCGTCCGATGCCCGACGAGGCTCCTGTGATGACAGCTATTTTCATGCTTGGTGATTTTGTTTAAATGCTTCGATGCGTTCCTTGAAGATGGGTTCCTGTTCGGGGCTGAAGAAGGAGGTGCAGATGCGCACGCCCTGTTCGTTGCTGCCCATCGTGTCGAGCGGGAACACAGCAATGCCGTAGTACATCAGTTCGCGTGTCAGTTGCAGGTCGTTCATGCCTGGGTATTGCACGGTGAAGTAGAAGCCGTCGGCCAGTGGAGCACCGAGGTCGTTGTCATAGACCAGGTAGAAGCCGTTCTGCAACAGCACATCCTTCATGAACTTGGCTCTGCGGCCATATTCGCGCACATCGGCCAGGAAGTTGTACGAACCATTGCAAGCAGCTTCCATCAGTGCGGCCATGGCGTGCTGCACGCTGTGGGTGGTGCCGCTGCTGAGGGTGTACATCAGTCGGTTGCAGAAGAAGTTGCCAAATTCGCCCACGCCGAAACGGTCTTGCAGGGCGGGATAGACACGGTGGTAGAGCTTGTTGCTGATGCAAGCCACACCGATGCGCTGTCCTGCGTAGGAGAAAGCCTTGGAGCCAGAGACGGCCAGAATGTAGTTGTCCGTGTAGAGGGCAATGGTGGCCTGATAGGGAGCCTCGAAGGGGTGGGAGAGGTCGCGGCGGAAGTCCATGGCAAAGTAGGCGAGGTCTTCCAGCACGATGATGTCATACTGGCTGGCCAGTTTCGCAATGCCCTTCAGTTCCTCTTCGTTGAAGCAAACCCACGAGGGGTTGTTGGGGTTGGAATAGACAATGCCGCAGATGTTGCCAGCCGAGAGGATTTCGTCCAGTTTCTTGACGAGAGCTTCGCCACGGTAGTCGTGGATGTCCAGTCCGATGTGTTTCAGTCCAATGACATCACACTGTGTGGTCTGCACGGGGAAGCCCGGATGAATGAACAGCACGGTGTCCTTTTCGGGCATGGCGTGGTGCCAAGCCGTGAAGGTGGCAAACGTGCCCTGCATACTGCCCGTAGTGGGGATGCAGCACAGCGGGTCGATGTCAATGCCGATGAAAGCCTTGACAAACTGCGATGCAGCCTTCTTGATGCGTGGAATGCCTCCGTTGGGCGGATAGATGGTGGCACAGCCGTTTTGCAGTGCCTCCTGCTCGGCCTTCAGCGCAATGTCGGAGGGTTGCAGGCCGGGCACGCCCATTTCCAGGTGGATGACCGACTGGCCAGTCTTTTCTTCCAGCAGACGTGAAAGCGACTGGATGTCACGAATGGTAGCTTGTGAAAAGTCACCGAGGCTCATGCTGTCGATGGCCTCAGTGACTACATTATAATCTAAAGGTGTATTCATAATCTGTTTCTATACATTATATATATAATTGCGTGCAAATTTACGCAAAAACATACAAATGCAAAAGCAAAAACAGAAAATAATGCTTTTTCCTTTAGTTCTTCGCTGTTATTTGATGCGTTTCAGTGTGTAAGTTTTCTTTCCGTCGTTACATTGAAGTGATGTTCCGTCGTTTTGCAGAATGTAGGTCGTGTCGCCTTTTCCCTTCTTGCCACCTCCTATGACGGTGATGACACCGTCCTTGATGGTGTATTTCAGCAGCGGCTTCTTGGCCACGGCTTTTGCCATCTTCTTCTGGGCGATGTTCAGCCCGAACTTCATCATGAAGTTGGCTCCGGGCTTGGCCTTGATGGTGGGTGTTTGCTTGACCTCTGTCTGGCTGACAAATTCCAGCTTGATGCTTGCCTCGACGTTGGACTTTTCTGTGCCTTGGTTCAAGATGTCTTCGCCAAAGTAGATGCGTCCTGTCAAGTCTTGTGCATAGCTACAGACGGAGCAGCAAAGCACACTCAGCAATATGAGGGAAAGTCTTCTCATGCTACTTCCAGTCTGTCAGGAGGGTTCTCTTGTCGAGCACGTGCTTGGCCTTACCCGTAGAACGCTCGATGTTTCCAGGTTCCTTGATGTGGATGTTGGGCTTGATGCCGACCATGGAGACGATGCGGTCGTAGAGCGGCTTGATGAACGGCATTTGCTTGGCCGGGTTGGGCGAGAAGTACTCGGCGCGCAACTCTACATCCAGGTCGAAGGTGTCCTCGTTGTTCTTGCGATCTACGGTGATGAAATACTGCGGAGTAAATACTGGGAACTCGGTCAGGGCTGTTTCGATTTGTGACGGGAAGACGTTCACGCCACGGATGATGAGCATATCGTCGCTGCGTCCCAGAATCTTTCCGAGTCGGACAGTGGTACGTCCACATTCGCAAGGCTCGTAGATGAGGTGTGTGAGGTCGCGTGTGCGGTAGCGCAGAATCGGCATGGCCTCCTTGCACAGCGAGGTAAATACCAGTTCGCCCTCTTCGCCGGGTGCTACAGGTTCCAGTGTTTCCGGGTTGATGATTTCCGGGTAGAACATATCTTCTGCCACGTGGGTGCCGTTCTGGTACAGACATTCGCCGCCCACACCGGGACCACACATTTCTGTCAGTCCGTAGATGTCGATGGCTTTGATGTGCAGTTTCTTTTCCAGCTCTCGGCGAATGCCCCAAGTCCAAGGCTCGGCTCCGAAGAAGCCTACCCTGAGTTTCAGGTCTTCCACCTTGATGTCGGGATGCTTCTCGATGACCTCTGCCAGGTGCAGGGCATAGGAGGGTGTACAACAGAGGGCGGTAGAGCCGAAGTCTTTCATCAGCATCACCTGTTTCTCGGAGTTCCCGGCAGAGGTAGGCAACTGGACAGCCCCACGCATGGCGGCACCGTCGTGGGCTCCCAGTCCACCAGTGAAGAGTCCGTAGCCGTAGGAAACCTGTACGATGTCGCCGGGTCCCACGTCGCCGACAGCCATCACGCGGGCTACGCCTTCTGCCCACATCTTCAGGTCATTCTCTGTGTAGGTATCGACCACGGGCTTGCCTGTTGTGCCTGATGAGGCATGGATGCGGCGCACCTCACTCATGGGCACAGCTTGCAGACCAAACGGATATTCATCGCGCAAGTCGTGCTTGGTGGTGAAAGGCAGTTTGTGGATGTCCTCAATGCCATGAATGTCTTCGGGCTTTACGCCCATGCGGTCCATCTTCTTCTTGTAGAACGGAACTTTCTCATAGCAGGTTTTTACGGTCTTAATCAGACGTTCTGATTGCAACTTGCGCATAGACTCCCTGTCCATGCACTCCATTTCGGGATTGTGAATCATGTGTGTTTTAGTTTTGTTGTTTGGTATTTGGGTTATTTACTTGCCTCCACGCCCTTGTCGAAGGCTTTCAGGTTGGCCTGGACAATGTCGTCACCCTTGCGGGCAAAGACGGTGGCGATGGCTTGGCGGAGTTGTTCTACGCTGACGATTTCGATGAAGGGAGCAGCCATGCCCAGCAGCACCATGTTGGCACCACGTGCGTTGCCCGCATCCTTGGCCACGCTCTCAATGTCGAGCTTCACGACGGAGGGGAGCGAGTCGAGTTCTGCCATCAGTGCAGCCTCGTCGGGATAGTTGGGAATGTTGATGAAAGGCTTGCTGCTGGTCACGATGGTGCCCGTCTTTGCCAAATAGGGAAGGTAGCGCAGCGACTCCATGGGTTCCATGGAGATAACCACATCTGTGCCACCCTGCGGAATCAGGTCGGAATAGATAGGGTCGGTTGAGAGGCGCAGGTTCGACTGTACGTCGCCACCGCGCTGGCTCATGCCGTGCACTTCGGCCTGTTTCAAGTAAAGGCCAGCCTTGGTAGCAGCTTCGCCTATGATGGTTGCGATGGAGAGGATGCCTTGTCCGCCCACACCGCAGAGTATGATGTCTTTTTTCATTTGTTTGCCTCCTTTGCTTTTCTTGCTTCCCTTGCATGGCGAGCGGCAGTCTGGATGCACTCGCGGCGGGGGATGATGACGCTTACTCCGTTGTATTCAATCTCTTCCTTCAGGATGCGGGTGATTTCGGGCATGTTCTTGGGCAGCGGAACCACCACGCGCACATGGTCTGGCTCCACACCCAGGCCCAGGCAGATGGCCTCAAACTTGTTGGTGCCGGCAGAGTCCTGTCCGCCCGTCATGCCTGTGGTCAGGTTGTCGCTGATGACCACAGTGATGTTCGAGTGGTCGTTCACGGCATCGAGCAAGCCCGTCATGCCGCTGTGGGTGAAGGTAGAGTCGCCGATGATGGCCACGGAGGGGAACAGCCCTGCGTCGGCAGCACCCTTGGCCATCGTGATGCTGGCACCCATATCTACGCAGCTGGCCAGTGCCTTGAACGGGGGCAGTGCGCCCAGCGTGTAGCAGCCGATGTCGCCAAACACGCGGTAGTCGGGATATTCGGCCAGCACTTGATTCAGTGCGGCATACACATCGCGGTGTCCGCAGCCCTGGCAGAGCTGTGGCGGACGTGCAGCCAGGTTCTTAGCGGGTTCAAATGCAGGGCCTGCGGGCAGACCGAGAGCCTGAGCCACATTGTCGGGGTTCAGCTCCCCAGTGCGGGGCAGGTCGCCTGTCAGTCGGCCCTTCACGGGATAGTCGGCACCCAGCAGACCAGCCACCATTTCTTCTACGACGGGCTGTCCGTCTTCCACGACGAGGATGGCGTCGTTCTCCTTTGCCAACTGCTTCACCTGTTCGGCGGGCAGCGGATACTGGCTCACCTTCAGCAGGTTCACGTTGTCGGCCACGGCTTCCTTCACATAGTTGTAGGCAATGCCACAGGCAATGACACCCAGCTTCTGGGCTGAGCCTTTTTCCACCTTATTATATATAGACGTTTCGGCAGCCTTGAGCAATGCGGGCTGCTTCTCAATCAAATCAACGTAACGCTTGCGGGCAATGCCGGGCAGCAGTACCCAACGCTCGGTGCATACGTTCATGGGGTTCTCGGCCTTCTGCTGACCAACTTCCACGGCGGCGCGGCTGTGGGCCAGACGTGTGACGATGCGCAGGACAACGGGCACCTTCATCTGTTCCGACAGCTCGAAGGCACTCGACATCATGTCGTAAGCCTCCTGCTGGTTGCTCGGTTCAAACACGGGCACGAGGGCAAACTTGGCATAGAAGCGGCTGTCCTGTTCGTTCTGGCTGCTGTGCATGGAGGGGTCGTCGGCGGCCAGCACAATCAGTCCGCCGTTTACGCCAGTGATGGCACTATTGACAAATGCGTCGGCACACACGTTCATGCCCACGTGCTTCATGCACACCAGGGCACGCTTGCCAGCATACGACATGCCCAGCGCGGCCTCCATAGCCGTCTTCTCATTCGTACACCAGCGGCTGTGAATGCCACGTTCCTTGGCTGTGGCATCGGCTTGGATAAACTCTGTGATTTCCGTAGATGGTGTGCCGGGGTAAGCATATACGCCGCTTAACCCGGCATGGATGGCTCCGAGGGCAATGGCCTCGTCACCAAGAAGTAGTCTCTTCATAATAGTTAAATTACGAAATCCGAAATGTGAAATCCGAAATCCGAATTCCGAAATCCGAAATCCGAGATATGACAACTTTCGTGTTTCGTATTTCGTAATTCGTAATTCGTATTTCATAATTCGGATTTTTTTTATTTATGTAAATCCTTTTGTCTTGTTTCTGGGGCCGCGCTCCACGCCGCTGGCTTCGTAGGCGGCCACTTTCTCTTCTAACGTCAGCCCGTTCCACCATGTGCTGCACTCTGGGTAAGGTTTGCCTGAAACGGCCTCTTTTGTGGCTACTGGCACTGCCGACCACCACTTGATCATGTCAACTTCTGTTTTCATAAAAATGCAGATATGTAGAATTACGCCGCAAAATTACGGCTTTTTCCATTAAAAACCAAACGAAAACCGAATAAAAAGTTTGAAGAGCGGTGTTGCCGCTTAGAACTTTCTTAAGAAGTGTAAGCAATGCGCCGCATTCGTGTAGGCAATGCTTTGGGTTTGATTGCCTACGCGGGAGCGTTTGGTTGCCTACGCGATTCCGACATTTTCTATACGTAACAGATTCAGTTTGTTTCTGCTGCTCATTTTGAGGCGATAACGCACCGTGTTTTATTGAAAAGTGGATTCTTCCGGCTCCGAATCAACATTGTTTAACGATAGGAGTTCCGCAGGAGGTGGATTTAACGCCAGTTAACGAGCGTTCTGCTTGTTCGTCTTTTTTCGTTGGACGAAATTTCCGACATTTGTCATAAAACACAGGCTTTTATGCTTTTTTGTATGTGCACATTTCTTTTTTTTCGTTTACTTTTTGTATCTTTGCGCCCAGATTTAATCATGTACTCAGGTTTCGAGGCAGCGAATTGCTGCCGTGGAGCCTCATTAATATGTTTGATAGATGAATATTCTTGAACTTTCCGAACAGGAAATCAACCGCCGCAACAA
This sequence comes from Bacteroidaceae bacterium, assembly GCA_017453465.1. Lineage (GTDB taxonomy): Bacteria > Bacteroidota > Bacteroidia > Bacteroidales > Bacteroidaceae > Minthosoma. Next base: position 9,306 of record JAFTEV010000021.1, read on the forward strand.
TTTGCAGGCACTGAGGGACTTAGGCATTGAGCCTTATCCTGCCGCCATGTATCCGACCAACGCTTTCTCTGTAGATGTCATAGCCGAATTTAAAGACCCCGCCGTCGATGAAGAGGGCAAGCCCACCGAGCCACTGCGCGAGGTGTGCATTGCGGGCCGCATGATGAGCCGCCGCGTAATGGGCAAGGCCAGCTTTGTGGAGCTGCAAGACTCGAAGGGCAGGATTCAGGTGTATGTAACACGTGATGACATTTGCCCCGACGAGAACAAGGACCTCTACAACCAGGTGTTCAAGAAGTTGCTCGACCTGGGCGACTTCATCGGCGTGAAAGGCTTTGTCTTCCGCACACAGACGGGAGAAATTTCGGTTCATGCCCGCGAACTCACCGTGCTGGCCAAGAGCCTGAAGCCGCTGCCCGTGGTGAAGGAGAAGGACGGACAGGTGTTCGATGCCTTTGAAGACCCCGAACTGCGCTATCGTCAGCGGTATGTTGACCTGATTGTGAACAACGGCGTGAAGGAAACGTTCCTGAAGCGTGCCACCATCCTCAGAACCATGCGTCAGGTCTTTGACGAGGCCGGATTCACGGAGGTTGAGACCCCCATCTTGCAGCAGATTGCAGGTGGTGCCAGTGCACGCCCCTTCATCACCCACCACAATGCGCTGAATGTGGACCTCTACTTGCGTATTGCTACGGAACTCTACCTCAAGCGTCTCATCGTGGGTGGCTTCGAGGGTGTTTACGAGATTGGCCGCAACTTCCGCAACGAGGGTATGGACCGCAGTCACAATCCCGAATTTACCTGCATGGAACTCTATGTGGCCTACAAGGACTACAACTGGATGATGTCGTTCACCGAGCAACTGCTGGAGAAGATTTGCGTGGCTGTCAACGGCACAACCGAAGTGAAGATTGGCGACAACATTGTCAGCTTCAAGGCTCCCTATCGCCGCTTGCCCATTTTGGAGGCCATCAAGGAAAAGACGGGCTACGACCTGGAGCAGATGACTGAGGACGAAATGCGCGAGGCAGCCAAGAAGGTAGGCGTGGAGGTGGACGACACGATGGGACGTGGCAAGCTGATTGACGAAATCTTCGGCGAAACCTGCGAAGGCTCGTTCATCCAGCCCACATTTATTATAGACTACCCCGTGGAAATGTCTCCGCTGACTAAGATGCACCGCTCTAAGCCTGGATTGACCGAGCGTTTTGAGCTGATGGTCAACGGCAAGGAACTGGCCAATGCCTACTCCGAACTGAACGACCCCATCGACCAGGAAGAACGCTTCGTGGAGCAGATGAAGCTGGCCGACAAGGGCGACGACGAGGCCATGGTCATCGACCACGACTTCCTGCGTGCCCTTCAGTATGGTATGCCTCCGACGAGTGGCATCGGCATCGGCATTGACCGTCTGGCCATCCTGATGACGGGTCAGCCCACCATCCAGGAGGTGCTGCTGTTCCCCACCATGAAGCCCGAAAAGAAGGCTCCACGCGACGCTGTGGAGAAGTTTGTGGAAGTGGGCTTCCAGCCCGACATCGTGCCCGTGCTCTACAAGGTGGGCTACAATCTGGTTGCAGACCTTGAGGGTGCTGGTGCACAGAAGGTTCAGCAGCAGATAGGTGAGGTAATCAAGAAGTATAAGTTGGACGTTCAGAAGCCTACGGTGGATGAGCTGAGCAATATATTATGCAATTTAAAAGTACAGGCAGAGTAGCCATCTTGGGCGGTGGCAGCTGGGCTACGGCCATCGCAAAGATTGTGATGCACCACGAGGAGCACATCACGTGGTACATGCGCCGTGACGACCGCATTGAGGACTTCAAGCGGCTGCACCACAATCCTGCGTACCTGCCGAACCTGCATTTCGATGTGGACCGCATCACGTTCAGCAGTGACATCAACGAGGTGGTGAAGAACAACGACACGCTTATCTTTGTCATTCCCTCGCCTTACGTCAAGAGTCACCTGAAGAAGCTGAAGGCGAACATGCGCGAAAAGATGGTCGTCACGGCCATCAAGGGTATCGTGCCCGAAGAGTCGCTCACCGTGAGCCGCTACTTCTGCAAGGTCTATAACATTCCTGAAGAACAGATTGCCTGCATCGGTGGACCCAGCCATGCCGAGGAGGTGGCACTCGACCGACTGTGTTACCTCACAGTGGGCTGTCGCGACCTGGAGAACGCTCAGGTTGTGGCCGACTTGCTGACAAACAAGTTTGTGAAGACCAGCGTGAGTCACGACATCGAGGGCATTGAGTATTCGTCTGTGCTGAAGAATGTCTATGCCATTGCCGCTGGTATCTGTCACGGCTTAAAGCTGGGCGACAACTTCCAGGCAGTGCTGGCTTGCAACGCTTTGCAGGAAATGAAGCGGTTTCTCACCTCTGTGCAACCCGACGAGGAGCGTCATGTTTCTTCGACGGCCTATCTGGGTGACCTCTTGGTGACGATGTATTCCAACTTCTCGCGCAACCGTGTCTTTGGCACCATGATAGGGCAGGGCTACAGTGTGAAGACGGCCCAGCTGGAGATGGAAATGATTGCCGAGGGTTACTATGGCACGGACTGCATGAAGGTGCTCAACAAGAAATACCACGTCAACATGCCCATCCTCGATGCGGTATATAATATATTGTATGGCAAAATCAGTCCCTCCGTGGAAATCAAGATACTCAGCGACAGTTTACGATAAATACGCATGATGTGGCTGGAATAAAACAAAAAATTAAATTCACAAAATCAAAAAATAAGGTTATGCAAATCAACATCTCGAAGGCGCAGCAGTTCATTGCTGCTGACGCAGTGAAAAACTTAGAGCCACAGGTGAAGGCTGCACAGACAGCACTCGAACAGGGCACTTGTGCAGGTAATGATTTCTTGGGTTGGCTCCATCTGCCCAGTTCTATCACACCTGAGTTTATCAGCGAAATCAACCAGACAGCCAAGGTGCTGCAGGACAACTGCGAGGCCGTAGTCGTTGCTGGCATCGGTGGCAGCTACCTCGGTGCACGCATGGTCATTGATGCGCTCTCCAACACCTTCGGTTGGCTCCAGCCCTCCAAGGCTCCGCGCATTCTTTTTGCCGGTAACAACATTGGTGAGGATTATCTCTCGGAACTCATTGGCTACCTGAAGACCGTGAACTTCGGTGTTATCAACATTTCAAAGTCGGGCACTACTACAGAGACTGCCATCACCTTCCGTCTCTTGAAGAAGATGTGTGAAGACCAGCGTGGCAAGGACATGGCCAAGAAAGTCATCGTAGCCATTACGGATGCCAAGAAGGGTGCAGCTCGCACCACGGCTGACAAGGAAGGCTACAAGAGCTTCGTCATCCCCGACAACGTGGGTGGCCGCTTCTCTGTGCTCACTCCCGTAGGTTTGCTGCCCATCGCTGTGGCAGGCTTTGACATTGCCGCCCTTGTGAAGGGTGCACAGGACATGGAGGCACAGTGCGATGTAAATGCACCGCTTAGCCAGAATCCCGCCGCCATTTATGCAGCTGTGCGCAATGCTATCTACCAGAGTGGCAAGAAGATTGAGATTATGGCCAACTATCAGCCCAAGCTCCACAACCTGGGCGAATGGTGGAAGCAGCTCTACGGCGAAAGCGAAGGCAAGGACGGCAAGGGCATATTCCCCGCATCGGTTGACCTCACCACCGACCTGCACTCCATGGGCCAGTGGATTCAGGACGGCGAGCGCACCATCTTCGAGACGGTCATCTCCGTGGAGCATCCCAACAGCATTCTGGAAGTGCCCAGCGACGCAGAGAACCTTGACGGTCTGAACTTCCTGGCTGGCAAGCGCATCGACCAGGTGAACAAGATGGCTGAACTTGGCACGCAGCTGGCTCACGTGGATGGCGGTGTGCCCAACATCAAGATTAGTATCGAGAAGCTGGATGAATACAACATCGGCCAGCTCATCTACTTCTTCGAGAAGGGTTGCGGTATTTCTGGCCTTATCCTTGGTGTGAACCCCTTCAACCAGCCAGGCGTAGAAGCTTATAAAAAGAATATGTTTGCCCTGCTCAACAAGCCAGGCTATGAGGCTGAAAGCAAGGCTATACAGGAAAGACTGAAATAAAGAAAAACTCCCAAACGCTCCTTATAGGGGAGGGTTTGGGAGAAACCTTTTATTCGTGGCTGAGCATTCGTTGTTCAGCCATTTTTTCATACTTTGTGCCGGGCCGTCCGTAGTTGGCGTAGGGGTAGATGCTGATGCCGCCACGAGGGGTGAAGAAGCCTGTTACCTCGATGTATTTAGGATTCATCAGCTTGATGAGGTCCTTCATGATTTTGTTTACGCAGTCTTCGTGGAAGTCGCCGTGATTGCGGAAGGAAAAAAGGTAGAGCTTCAGCGACTTGCTCTCTACCATCCGCTCGTCGGGCAGGTAGCTGATGCGGATTTCTGCAAAGTCGGGCTGCCCTGTGATGGGGCATAAGCTGGTGAACTCTGGGCAATTGAACCTGACCCAGTAGTCGTTCTCCTTGTGTTTGTTCTCGAATGTTTCCAGCACTTCGGGCGCATAGTCCTGTCGGTACTCTGTCTTTTTGCCCAGGGCCTGTAGTCCCTCTTGTTCTCTTTCTGTGTTCATCATTGTGAAATTGTTTTTGTTTGCAAAGTTAAGGATTTTTTTCGAGAAAGCAGCAATATGGCCTCATCTTTACAAGTTTACGGGCTTTCGTTTGCAAGGATGAGGATTTTTCCCTATCTTTGCCCGACAATTTTAACTGTTATCAGAATATGGTGAAAGGTATAGATTGCTTTATTTCATTTGTGAATAGAGAAACTACAGGGCAAATTGTAGAACAGCTTCAGCACGAAAAGTTGGTTCACAATATATATATAATGACAACCAGCGACACGGATGTGCCCAACTGGGGGTGCAAGGTGCTGCATTCATTTTCTTTATTTTCTTCAGACATCATTAGGCAGATAGCCAAGTGTGTAGAGACCGATTATTTCCTGATGCTTTATCCCAAGCACATAGAATTGGGTTATCGGGCACTGGAACGTCTTTACTATGTGGCGCAGAGCATCTTCCCGGCCAAGGTGTATGCCGACCACTACACGGTGCGTGGCGACAAGGTGGAGCGTGCACCGCTGAATGATTTGTACTACGGCAGTGTGCGCAATGACTTCGACTTTGGTTCGCTTGTGCTGATTTCGGCTCAGTCGTTGCGTGAGTCTATAGCCGAGCATCCAGATAGCCAGTGGCGTTATGCTGGATGGTATGAGTTGCAGCTGTCGCAATTGCGCAGGAAGCGGACAGCCTCGGTTTTCCATCTGCGTGAATACCTCTATACAGACAAGGAGGTAGATTTGCGAAAGAGCGGCGAAAAGCAATTTGACTATGTGGACCCGCGCAACAAGGATGTGCAGCTGGAGGCAGAGCAAGTCTTTACCGACCACCTGAAGCGCATTGGTGCTTACATCGCTCCCGAATCTATTTCTTTGGTGAACATTGAACGTGCTGATTTTGATGTCGAGGCTTCGGTCATCATTCCGGTGCGCAACCGTGCCAGAACCATTGCTGACGCTGTGAACTCAGCTTTGTCCCAAAAGGCATCGTTTCAATATAATGTGCTGGTTGTGGATAACCATTCAAGCGATGGTACCACGGAGATTCTGGAGAAGATTTCGGCTGAAGACAGCCGCTGCATTCTCATCAAACCTGAACGAACAGACTTGGGCATTGGTGGCTGTTGGTCAATGGCCGTGAACGATGAACGCTGTGGACGCTTTGCTGTTCAGCTGGACAGCGACGACCTCTACAGCGGCGTGGACACCTTGCAGCGCATTGTTGACAAATTCTACGAAGAACAGTGTGCCATGGTCATTGGCTCTTATCGTATGTGCAACTTCCAGCTGGAGACCTTGCCGCCTGGAGTCATAGACCACAGGGAATGGACCGAGGAGAACGGGCGTAACAATGCTTTGCGCATCAACGGACTGGGCGCACCGCGTGCTTTCTTCACTCCGCTGCTGCGCAAGGTGGGCATTCCCAACACGTCATACGGTGAAGACTATGCGCTGGGACTTGCCTTTTCGCGAAAATACAAGATTGGCCGCATCTACGACGAACTGTACCTTTGCCGCCGCTGGGAAGGCAACAGCGATGCAGCCTTGTCTGCCGAGCAGGTGAACTTGAATAATATGTACAAGGACAATCTGCGCACGATGGAAATCATTGACCGTCGCAGTCTGAATGAATACTGGAACACGGAGGCTACACCCGAAGGTGCCATCAATTTCTTTAAGGAACAGCTGAAACTGTGGCCCGAAGTGGCTAAGAACTATGAGAAACTTTCGTCTGTTGTGCAGACAGACCTGGAGGAAGACGGTGTGCGCATGGTGGTGCAATGGAATCCTGCCCGCATCGTATCGACGGGAGCCAAGGTTGACAAAAAGACCATTAGCCAGCGTCCCTGTTTTCTTTGTGAAATCAATCGCCCTGAAAAGCAGATTGACTACCCTGTGGCAGGCAAATATCAGCTCTTAATCAATCCGCACCCCATTCTGCCAATGCACTTCACCATCCCAATGCGTTACCATACGCCACAGGTTATTCGGGCGAATTATGTCGATATGATGCGCATTACACAGGGACTGCGAGATATGCTGGTGTTCTACAACGGACCCAAGTGTGGAGCTTCTGCGCCAGACCACATGCACTTTCAGGCAGGTTCGCGTGGTGTTGTCCCCCTGGAACGTGATTGGACAGAGCTGTACCGCTACAATCGCAGCCGCATTTATCCCATCACAGAAGAAGAATACATTGAGGCCAGCCACCTGGAAAGCCTGTCTGACAGTATGGGCATATACAGTTTGAAAGGCTACCTCTGCCCAGGCTTCATCATCATTTCGCGCACGCCGGAAGCCAACGCAGTGCTGTTCCAGAAGATTTATGATGCCATGCCAGTGGCGGAAGGTGACGTAGAACCCATGATGAACATTCTGTCCTGGATGCAGCGGGGCAGTGTGGATGGTCTGCCCAACATCGTGAGTGTCGTGATTCCACGCTTGAAGCATCGCCCCGACTGTTATTTCAAGGCGGGCGATGAGCAAATCATGGTCAGTCCGGGTGCACTGGATATGGCGGGTCTGATTGTTACGCCGCGTGAACAGGACTTCCGTAAAATGACTCCCCAACTGGCTGCCGACATCATCAGAGAATGCGCTTACACGGCTGATAACGAGCTGGAAACCATTCTTTTTGCCAAGGGGGGGGTAAAATAAACCTTTCGTGAGAGAAGTGCGCTGAGAGGGGCTTTTTCGCCCCTTGTGTTCGGGCGACGGAAAGTAGTATGGAAGAACCAGTCATCAAGGTAGGAATCATCACGGCACAATGTGTCCGCTTCTGTTTGAATGCCGCATACGACTGCAATGGCAAAACATTGCAGCCAGGCGATGTAGAGGTGGCAGAAGCTACGCCAACGGGTATTTGTTGGCGCGGCAAGTTATTCCACGAACTGGCATTTGTACCAAAGGAGGCTGCTGATGCCTCCTTTTCCTTGTTTGATGTGACGATTGGTCTCCATTTCCATTGGGAACGGAAAGAGACGCAGACTTTTCGCGGTTCGCTCCGTCTTGTTCCTGCTGGTGGCGGAATGTTGTGTGCCATCAATGTGTTGCCTCTCGAAGAGTATCTGGCCTGTGTTGTTTCCAGCGAAATGTCGGCCACGGCTTCTCTGGAGTTCCTGAAGGCTCATGCCGTCATTTCCCGCAGTTGGCTGTTGGCACAAATCCGCTCTACCCACAAACAAACCTCGCCCCAGTCTGTGTTTAGGACGACTGGACAGCTGCTGAAGTGGTATGACCACGACGACCATCTGCTGTTTGATGTCTGTGCCGATGACCATTGCCAGCGATACCAGGGTACGGGGCGGATGAACAATGCAAATGCTCCCGAAGCAGTAAGCCAGACACGGGGACGTGTGCTCATGTATGGCGGCGAGATATGCGATGCACGGTTCTCGAAGTGCTGTGGCGGTCGGCTGGAGCTGTTCTCTTCTTGCTGGGACGACGAAGACAAGCCTTATCTGGTTAGCAAGCCCGATATAATAAATGATGTACGTGCGCGTGAAGTGAAAGAAGCCTTTTGCAACACAGATGACACTGCTGTCCTGTCGCAGGTTCTGAACAACTACGACCAGGAAACTCACGATTTCTACCGCTGGACGGTGGCTTATACGACGGCAGAACTGAGCCGGCTGGTGGCCAAGAAGTCGGGGCTGGACTTTGGCACGGTGCTCGACCTTCGGCCACTGAAGCGCGGCCCTTCGGGTCGCATTGTGCTGCTGGAGATTGTTGGCACGCGGATGTCGCTGACAGTGGGCAAGGAGCTGGAGATACGCAAATGGCTTAGCCCCACACACTTATATTCGTCTGCTTTCAGTGTGGAACGCACAGAAGACGGCTTCGTTCTGCACGGCAAAGGCTGGGGGCATGGTGTAGGGCTGTGCCAGATTGGTGCTGCCGTGATGGGCACTTTGGGCTACAGCTATGACGAGATACTCCAGCACTATTACCCAGGTTCGGAACTGACAGATTACTACACATAGCCCATGGAGAAAGCACCACATAATCCCTTGCTCTGGATTCCGACCCTGAGTGCTGCCGAGGAAATTCCCACGGCGGTGGTTACATACGTGTCGTTGCTCATGTTTGTGCAGTTTGGCTTCGATTGGTGCTGGGCTTCGTTCTGTACAGCATTGCTGCTGTTGCCCTCTGTGCTGAAGTCATACCTGCGTTCCAAGTTGCGCCATGCAGGGCATTTCAAGCGCAACATCCATTACACGGAGTGCCTGCTGTTTTGTTCCCTGATGGCCTTGGCCCTGTACATCAACTACTGCTCCATAGTGGGGTGGCAGCTTTTCCTCTTGCTCCTGCTGGTTTCCCTGCTTTGTTCTGTCCACGAATTGCTTGGGCAGATGTATTACAACAGAATGCTTTACCCACGTCAGCAGAAGCTCTACAACAAGACAAAGATTTTTGCCTCGCAAGCCACTGTGGTCATCACCTATGGTGTGCTCATCATCAGCGCGGGCTTCCTTGAGGTATTCTTCCGCAGTGTCCGCAAGGCATGGGCAATGGAGAGTTGTCTGGTGGCGGGTGCATTCATGGTGTTTGCCATCTATAATGTGGTGGTGATGCAGAATCCACGAGTCTATAATCCTTACCGCTATGAATCGCTGCTCCATGCGTTCAAGAACGAACTGCGCGTAGTGGAACGCATCCGCAGCACTCCTGGTTCGCTGCGGCTGATTCTGGCCTTTGCGCTGTTGTTGTTGCCACAGGCACTGATGTTCAACACACGGGTGTTTTTCCTGCTGGCCACTGCTGAACAAGGCGGGCTGGACTGCTCGCTTCAGGACGTGGGCTTTGCACAGGGCACCATCGGTGTGCTGGCATTCTCGGTGGGAGCCGTGCTGGGCCGCATCTTGCGTGAGCATTACGGCATCAAATCCACGTTCTGGCTCTTTGCAGTGCCGCTCACGTTGTCGCCTGTGTTCTATATGATGATGTCGCAACATCCTTTGCTTGACAATATGCTTGCACTCTGCCTGATGACTTTCTCGGCGCAATTTTGCTTTGGCTTCGGACTGAACGGCTGCATGGCCTTTGTGCACTGCATATCGGGCGAGCGTTACCGCAACACGGTTGATTATCTGTACATTCCCCTTGTGGCTTCGGTCATGCTGCTGCCCATGGCACTGTCGGGCTGGCTCGTGACTTGGCTGGGCTTCAAATCCTACTTCCTGCTGGATGCCTGCTGTGCTCCAGTGGCGTGGCTGGCTCTTGGTTTGCTTAAAATTAAAAGAATGATATGAAACAATTAGCTATTCAAACCTCAAAACCCTACAGTTGGGTTCCCTCACTTTATCTTTCTGAGTCATTGCCTTTTTCGGCAGTCATGTTGGTATCGGTCATCATGTTCAAGGAATACGGACTGACCGACACGCAAATCACACTCTACACCGGGTGGCTGGGCTTGCCCTGGGTCATCAAGCCACTGTGGAGTCCCATCATTGACGGTGTGTGGACGAAGCGTTGGTGGATTCTGATGACGCAGTTCCTGATGGGCATCGGGCTGGCACTGGTTGCCTTTACGCTGTCAGCCGATTTCTGGCTGCAAAGCGCACTGGCTCTGTTCATGCTGATAGCCTTTGCCAGCGCAACGCACGACATTTCTGCCGACGGTTTCTACATTCTGGGGCTCTCCGACCACGACCAAGAACTCTACGTTGGTGTGCGCAATACGTTCTACCGCATTGGCATGGTGATAGGGCAGGGCGGAATTGTCATGCTGGTCGGCAAGATGCAGGAGGGGCTTTTCGGTACATCCTGCTCGTCGGTGGCAGCCTCTTGGTCGGTCGCGTTCCTGTTGCTGGGCGCAGTCATGCTCTTGCTGGGCACGTACCACACGGCGATGCTGCCGAAGGTGGAGAGCGATGCCGACGAAAAGGAAAAGAGTACGAATGTGCTGAAGGATTTCTATCTGACGTTGAAGTCCTTTGTCACACGTCCCCACATCATCTCTGCGCTCTGCTTCATCCTGCTGTTCCGTCTGCCCGAAGGTTTGCTCACCAAGATAGTACCCCTCTTCCTTACGCGAACAACGGCTGAGGGCGGCTTGGCTCTGACCGATGTGGATTTTGGCCTTATCTATGGTACTCTGGGCGTTATAGGTCTGTTGCTGGGCGGCATTGTTGGTGGCTGGGCCGTCTCGCGATGGGGGCTGAAGCGTTGCTTATGGCCATTGGTGCTTTGCATCACTTTGCCCGATGCTGTCTATGTTTACCTTAGCTATTGTCCCACAGATAATCTCTGGCTCGTGGGCACCTGTGTCTGCGTTGAACAGATTGGCTATGGCTTGGGTTTTGCAGCCTATACGCTTTTCCTGGTCACTTTTTCGCGAGGCGAGCGCAGTACCAGTGTGTTTAGCATCTGCACGGCTGGCCAGTATCTCGGAGGCGTAATGCTGCCCGGCATGGTCTCAGGCTTGATTTCCGATAGCTTGGGTTATCAGCAGTTTTTCCTGCTTATCATGTTGCTCTGTTTGGTTACTTTCGCCGTCACCGCTTTTGTGAAGGTGGAGCGTTAGAGTGCTGCTGTTGCAGTAGCATCGTTTTCTCGTTGCGGTGGCACAGTTCTGGTAATTCACTACCACTGCAAAGGTATTTCATTACCACTGCGGTGGTAAAGTTTTACCACTGTGATGGTAAAGTTTTACCACCATAGTGGTAATGTTTTACCAATGCAGTGGAAACACTGGTAAAATGCAGTGCTGCTGCAACAACTACAATAAAAAAGCGCGTCAAATCTTTGTGGTGCGCAAAAAAAGCCCTACCTTTGTCGTCAAACGAATCAATAATAAAAATTTACCCCTTAAAACAACCCTTAAAAACAACTTTAAAAAGCAATGAAACTACTCAAGTGTTTTTCGCTGCTGCTTGCAGCCTCACTGCTGCCCATGGCTGTCGGTGCACAAGTGATTAACGGCGACCTGAACCACAACAATGCGCTTGATGTGGGCGATGTAACGCTGGTCATTGACGGCTACCTCACGGGCGAGACCGAGGTCATTAGCTCCGAAGTGGACCACTTCCGTGAAGATAACACCCTCGTTGTGGGCACATGGTACAAGTCAAAGACCGACGTGCTCGTACTCAACGCTGACGGCACCACCAACTACGGCTCCGGCTACACCTACCGCTTCCTTCCCTCTCAGGGCTGCATCCTCTTCTTCAACGCTTCGCAGACTCCTGTTGACTACATTAAAGTAATCTACTTTAACAGCAACTCGATGGGCAAGTACATGGCAGCCAAGCTGCCCGGCAAGGACGCGCTGACCATCTACTACACAGAGCCTATCCAGCCCGTGGAGACCATCACCCTCAGCCAGACCACGCTCTCTTTGCAGCTCGATAGCGACCCCATCCGCCTCACGGCCACCGTGGAGCCAGCAGATGCCGACAACACAGCCGTGGTCTGGACATCGAGCAATGAGGACGTGGCCACCGTCTCGTCGCGTGGTTCGGTTGAAGCCATGGGCGAAGGCACAACCACTATTACCTGCACCGCAGCCGACGGCAGCGGCGTGAAGGCCACCTGCGAGGTGACCGTGGGCGAGACCACGCCGACCCCACAGCCCAGCGGCACCATCACTTACACGGTGAAGGGTGTGTCGTTCAAGATGGTGTCCGTCAGCGGCGGCACGTTCAAGATGGGCGCGCAGAAGACAAGCAGCTCCAGCTCCAACTACGATGCCGATGCTTATGATAATGAAGCCCCTGTTCACAATGTGACCCTGAGCGACTATCAGATAGGCGAGACCGAGGTGACACAAGCCCTCTGGGTTGCCGTCATGGGCAGCAATCCTTCCAACTGGCTGGGTGACAACCTGCCCGTGGAGACAGTGAGCTGGAACGACTGCCAGGAGTTCATCACGAAGCTGAACGCAGCTACGGGCATGACCTTCCGCCTGCCCACCGAGGCCGAGTGGGAGTTTGCGGCACGCGGCGGCACAAAGAGTCAGGGCTACAAGTACTCAGGCAGCAACACCCTCGGCGATGTGGCGTGGTACACGGAGAACAGCAGCAGCAAGACCCATGCAGTGGGCACGAAGCAAGCCAACGAGCTTGGCCTCTATGACATGAGCGGCAACGTGTGGGAATGGTGCAGCGACTGGTATGCAAGCACGTATGATTCTTCTGCCCAGTCCAATCCTACTGGTCCTACCACCGGCTCTAGCCGGGTGCGACGTGGCGGCAGCTGGTACAACAATTCCGGGAGCTGTCGTGTTACCTATCGCAACTTCAATACGCCGACGATCAGTAGCTACTACAATGGTCTGCGCCTCGCCCTTAGTTCTACAAGATAAGGAAAGAAAAGCAGAAAAAACAGGAAAAGCCTAAACGAAAATCCTGCTTGCTCTGCTAAAGGGACGGCCCAAAAGAAAATTTTGAGTGTGCAGTTTTTAGTAGAGGAGACATGCTGGCCTCGAAAGATGCTGTGCACTTTTTACATCGAAAGAATTTTCATACTGTGGTGGTGAGGTTTTCTCACAGTGGTGTCACTGCACAGCCAGTCGTGTGGCACATCTATCGAAGTGCCGCGTATATATCCCTCTATCCATGCGTTTTAGGATGGCACGTTTTACCGTGCATACGAATGGAGCGCATGGCTATCGGTAGCAAGGTTCTCCCGTTGGAGTGGCATAGCATTGTCGGAATGGCGGCACAGTTCTCCTGCTGACTTGTGGGCACAAAAAAGCACCGGCGTGCAATCGCTGCAGGCCGGTGCTACAATTCTTACATTAATATATTCTCACCTTTACCAAAAAGATTTTTTAAACAAACAGTATTATGAAAAAACTATATTTTATGTGACTTCTTAATAGGTGCGAAGCAAAATCCATGCATCAGGATATGTGGCACGCAGGTCGTTGCGTGAGTTGATGGCCGATGTGCGGTCGTCAAACGATGAAGCCACTACGCGATACATGCCAGTTTCGGGATTCTGTGCCACCTGTGCGTTGTAGCCTTTGTTGACAAGCGTATTGCGCAGGTTGTTGGCATTGTCGATGCTCTTGAATGAGCCGCAGACCACGTTGTATGCTTTCAGTGTTCCGTTGTTCATCACGTTGAGCCGCTCAGAACGGAGGTCGGAGTTGTCGGTTGGGGTGACTGGCTGAACTGTAGTGACAGGTGTGACAGGCGTTACGCTTACAGGTTCTGTTGTTCTTTGTTCAGCTTGTTCCTGTGCTTTTGCTTTCTCGTATGCTTTCTTGTAGCTGCTTTCTGCTGAAGATTTGCATCCAGTGAATGCAATGGCTGAGAAAAGTGCGACTCCTGCGAGGAGCATTTGTTTTGATGCAAAAGCATTGATTGGTTTCTTTTCCATAAATGTTTTGATGTTGTAATTTTTGAATGATTGAATGATTATTGTGCAAATTTAGTGGTATAAATCTGCGTAAGCAAGCGTTTTTGCAAAAAAAAATGTTAAAGCCCCACTATTTTTGTGCTTTGTTAAGGATATTGTTGTATTTTTGGGCAAAAATTTTCTTATTAACCTTTTAAAACAACGTAAAAGCTATGGCAAAGAGTAATGGTATTGCATTGGCAGCTGCTTTTATCGGCGGCGCAATCGCAGGCGCAGCTTGCGGACTTTTGTTTGCTCCAACCTCTGGTGAGGATCAGCGCAAAAAAATCAAGGAAACACTTGACAAGTATGGTGTGAAGCTGAACAAGGACCAATTTTCAAAACTTGTGGATGAAATCAAGTCGATAGGTAAGAAAAAGGAACCAGTTCCGGCAGAAGATTATGACGCTGAATAATACAGGTGATGCCAGCCGTCTGGCCCATGATGGCAGAGGTGTGCTGACATTGCTCGTGGACTACTTGAAGCTGGAAGCGACCGACAAGCTGTCGGTCGCTACCAACTTCTTGATTTTGTTCGGCATCCTCTTTGCCTTGGCTACCAGTGCCATTTTCTTTCTGAGCACAGGTCTTGTGAAGTCGCTTAGCGGCATCATTGGCAGCGAGGCTGGCGCCTACTATGTGGTGGGCGGGCTGCTTGTTATTGTGATGCTGATTGTTTATTTGAAACGTAAGGACTGGATAGAACGCCCTGTGGTCAGGAACATATCCCAGTCGATGCTTAAACAAGATGAAAATGAAGAGGAAGCAAGTTTATGATTCATTGGAAGAGTTGCGCGCTGACAAACTGAAGGTGATGCGCTCTCTGGAACATGCCTCCAAGGTTCTTGAGGCTGACGCTGTGGATTGTGTGTTGCCGTCCAACAATGCTTTCTTGTCGTCCGACTTTTCTTATATGCGCTACATTGGCTACGGAATCACGGCCTATAAGACCTTTAATTTTGTAAGGAAGATGGCCAACTTTGTGACCACCAGGCGCTGGAGATAGTACGGTTTTTTGCTTCTTGCTTGCTTTGCAAGGGCTTTTTTCAAAGAAAACTCTGTTTTCATACTGATAAACTGATATTTTTTTCGTAACTTCGCACCCGTTTTCATGGACCAGCAGTTTACATCAACACTGTTAGGACGCGCCGTAGATGAGTTTGCGAAGCTTCCGGGTATTGGGCGTAAGACGGCGATGAGGCTTGTGCTTCATACCTTGCGCCTGGACGAAGGTGCTGTTGACAACTTCTGCCAGGCTTTGTCCACACTGCGGCATGAGGTGAAATACTGCACTGTGTGCCACAACATCAGTGACACAGACGTGTGTGCCTTGTGTGCCAACAAACAGCGCGATGCCAGTACCATCTGTGTGGTAGAGAATGTGCAGGACGTGATGGCGCTGGAGGCTACGATGCAATATCATGGGCTGTATCATGTGCTGGGCGGAGTAATCTCTCCGATGGACGGTGTAGGCCCAAGCGATTTGCAGATTCAGAGCCTTGTGGACAGGGTGGAACGTGGTGGTGTGGCTGAAGTGATACTGGCACTGAGCAGCACCATGGAGGGCGATACAACCAACTTCTATATATCAAGGAAGTTGCAGCCTTTCCCAGATGTGAAACTCTCGGTTCTGGCCCGTGGATTGAGTATAAACGATGAGTTGCAGTACACAGACGAGGTGACGCTGGGACGCTCGCTGATTAACCGCGTGCCCTTCACTGGAGCCTGATTATTGAACTGCTTCTCGAGACGAAAAGATATGGAGAAAAGAATACAGTCGTTACTGCTGATGTTGAGGGTTGAGTCCTGTGTGTCGTGGCTTGTAGTGGTAATAGTTTTTGTATTGGGCTTTTGTGGTGTCATTGTGAATGGCTCGGTCATGCCCAACACGCTGCAGGAGTTTACGCTGAACAGCATTGGCGTGTTGGCAACCCTGCTCTTGTTGCCGCTGACACTGAAGCTGTTTCTGCTGAACACAACCAAGGGGCTGCGGCGCATGAATAAGGATGAGGCTCTGGACTTCTACCACGTGTGGAGCCTTGTGCGGCTGGTGCTGGTTACATTGTGCATCGCTTACAATGCCGTCATCTATTTTATGACTCTCAATGCAACGGGACTGCTCTGCGCCTTTATCGGGGTCTGCATTACCATCTATTGCTTGCCGACCCGCAACAAGGTGAATCTGTACTTGGATGTGGTCAACGAGGATTACGTTAACTGATTGATGTAAATGACGAGAATATGAAGTTGTCGGTTGTCATAGTAAACTACAATGTGAAATACTATCTGGAGCAATGTTTGCTTTCTGTGGAACGTGCGCTTGTGGGTATTCAGGGCGAGGTGTTTGTGGTTGACAATGACAGTTCAGACGATTCCATCGAGTACTTGAAAGGCAAATTCCCCTGGGTCTATTATATAGAATGTAAAAGGAACAACGGTTTTTCTGTGGCCAACAACATGGCCATCCGGCAGGCACGCGGAGAATACGTGATGCTGCTTAATCCTGACACCATTCTGGGCGAACATACGCTACACGAGTGCATTTCGTTCATGGATGCTCATCCCAGTGCGGGTGGGGTAGGCGTGAGGATGCTCAAGGAGGATGGCAGCTTTGCGCTGGAGTCTCGGCGCGGTGTGCCTACGCCGTGGACCTCTTTTTGCAAGATGATAGGCTTGGGCAAACTCTATCCCAAGTCTCCGTTCTTCGGGCGTTACTACATGCAGTATTTGCCACTCGACGAGCCTGTCGAGATCGACATTATGTCGGGTGCCTGTATGACCATGCGCCGTTCTGCGTTAGACCAGTGCGGGTTGCTGGACGAAGACTTCTTTATGTATGGCGAAGACATCGATATGTCGTATCGCATCTTGAATGCTGGCTACAAGAACTATTATCTGCCAACAACCATTCTGCACTACAAGGGCGAGAGTACTCAGAAGAGTTCGTATAAGTACGCTATTGTTTTTCATCGCGCTATGCTTATTTTCTTCAAGAAACACTTTAGGTACAATTTCGTGCTTCTGGGTGTGGTTTCAACGCTCATTTATTTCAAGGCTTTGCTGACTTATCTGCAGCAGCAGATTATGAAACGCCGACATTTGAACCCCGTTTCCATTGACGAAATGCGCCAGAAGAAATTCCTCCTCGTTGGGCGCGGATTTAATCTGAAGCAGATGGAGGCTCTGATGGAGTCGCACAAGTTTTACCATTCCGTCTCGGACGGAACTCCAGAGAAATTCGACCCCACTGCCGACTATGTTGTCTTTGACACCGATGCCTATTCCTTCGAGGAAATTCTGGAGTGGTTTAGGCACCAAGACAAACAACGCAAGTCGCCCCTTATCGCTACCTTCATCAGCCAAAGCCAGACCATCTTGACTGGCAGCAGTGTGATAAGGATGGTAGATGACAAAGAGACAAAGAACTGAGATTTCATAACTTTTGACACACAAACGATAAAATACAAATAGAACTATGCTGAGAATAGCAGTACAATCCAAAGGCCGTCTTTTTGAAGACACAATGGCTCTTCTGAAAGAAGCAGGCGTAAAAGTTAGCAGTACGAAACGCACCCTGCTGGTGCAATCATCCAATTTCCCGCTTGAAGTACTTTATTTGCGCGACGACGACATCCCTCAGACGGTGGCCGACGGTGTGGCTGATGTGGGTATTGTAGGCGAAAACGAATTTGTAGAACGCGGCTTCGATGCTGACATCATCAAACGTTTGGGCTTCAGCAAATGCCGTTTGTCGCTGGCCATACCCAAGGCCGAGGACTATCAGGGTGTGGAGTGGTTTAACGGAAAGAAAATTGCCACTTCCTACCCAGCCATCTTGCGCAACTTTATGCAACAAAAGGGAATCAGCATGGACATCCATGTGATTCAGGGTTCTGTGGAGATTGCCCCAGGCATCGGACTGGCCGACGGCATTTTCGACATCGTCAGCTCTGGTTCCACACTGGTGAGCAACAACCTGAAAGAAGTGGAAGTCGTGATGCAGAGCGAAGCCCTGCTGATAGGCAACAAGCAGATGGACGAAGAGAAGAAGGCTATCCTTGCAGAATTGCTTTTCCGCATTGAGTCTGTGCTGATTGCAGACGACAAGAAATATGTTCGGATGAATGCTCCGAAAGCTCGCCTTCAGGAGATTGTGAAAGTGCTGCCAGGACTGAAAAGTCCTACCATCATTCCGCTGGCCGATGAAGAGTGGTGCTCAGTTCATGCAGTGATTGACGAGAAGCACTTCTGGGAAATTGTAGGCCAGTTGAAGGCTTTAGGTGCAGAGGGCATTCTGGTTACGCCTATTGAGAAAATGATTCTGTAAGGCTATAAAAGATGTTGAGGCATGGAAATTATCTTATATCCAGACAAGACAACTTGGGGCAACTACCTGCAGCGTCCCCACCGCGATGCTTCCGAATTGCGCGAGGTGGTGAAGACGGTGCTTGACGATGTGCAGGCGAATGGCGACGAGGCAGTGAAACGCTATGAACTCAAGTTCGACAAAGTGCAACTCCCTTCTTTGGCGGTTTCCGATGCGGAAATGCAAGAAGCAGAGTCGCTCGTCAGTGAAGAACTGAAAGCGGCTATTAGGCTGGCTCATGCCAACATAGAGAAGTTTCATGCAGCCCAGAAGTTTGAAAGCGTAAAGGTGGAAACGCAGCCAGGCGTTACTTGCTGGCAGAAGTCGGTTGCCATAGAGAAGGTTGGACTTTACATCCCTGGTGGCACAGCTCCGCTGTTTTCCACAGTGCTGATGCTGGCTACTCCTGCAAAGATTGCTGGTTGCCGTGACATCGTGCTTTGCAGTCCGCCTAACGCCGAAGGCAAGCTGCATCCCGCCATCCTGTTTGCAGCACAGGTTGCTGGAGTAAACCGCATCTACAAAGCAGGTGGTGTGCAAGCCATTGGAGCCATGGCATACGGCACGGAGAGTGTGCCCAAAGTCAGCAAAATCTTTGGTCCGGGCAATCAGTTTGTCACAGCGGCCAAACAGCAGGTCAGTCTGCACGATGTAGCCATTGATATGCCTGCTGGTCCCAGCGAAGTGGCGGTGATGGCCGACGATTCTGCCAATGCGCGTTTTGTGGCAGCCGACTTGCTCAGTCAGGCAGAGCATGGTGTGGACAGCCAGGCTGTGATGTTTACCGACAGCGAAGTGCTTGCCCGTGCCGTGAGTGATGAGGTAGAGAGCCAGTTGCAGCGGCTTCCACGCAAGGAGATTGCAGCAAAATCGTTGGCATACAGCAAAATCATTGTGGTGAAAGATTTGAACGAAGTAGTTGACATTACTAACGAATACGCCCCTGAACACTTGATTTTGGCCGTGAAGAACTACACGGCGATTGCCGACCGCATTGTCAATGCTGGTTCCGTGTTTCTTGGTAATTATTCGTGTGAATCGGCTGGCGACTATGCTTCGGGCACCAATCACACGCTGCCCACTTCGGGCTATGCCAAAGCCTATAGCGGCGTGAACCTCGATTCTTTCTGCCGTAAAATTACTTTCCAGGAACTGACCGCCGAAGGCATTCGCAGCATTGGCCGAGCCGTGGAACTGATGGCCGAGGCCGAACAGCTGGATGCTCACAAATATGCCATGACGGTACGACTAAACGAGATAGAGAAATGAAAGCTTTACAAGACTTGGTTCGCCCAAACATCTGGGCACTACAGCCTTACAGTTGCGCACGCGATGAATTTAAAGGCTTCAAGGCAGACGTGTTTATTGATGCCAACGAGAATCCCTTTCCCAATGGTGTGAATCGCTATCCCGACCCTTTGCAGGAAGAACTGAAGCGCAGCATTTCGCCCATGAAGGGAGTGCCGGTGCAGAACATCTTTCTGGGCAATGGTTCAGACGAAGCCATCGACCTGCCTTTCCGCATCTTCTGTCGCCCAGGCATTGACAATGTGGTAGCCATTGCCCCCACTTACGGAATGTATGAAGTCTGTGCCGACATCAACGATGTGGAGTATCGCAAAGTGTTGCTTGATGAGAAGTACGACTTCTCTCCAGAGGCTTTGCTGGCAGCTTGCGACGACAATACCAAAATCATCTTTATTTGTTCTCCCAATAATCCTACGGGCAATGCCTTTAGACGCGAGAAGATTGAACAGGTGTTGACTGCCTTCGAGGGCATTGTTATTGTGGACGAAGCCTACTCTGAGTTTTCTTCTCAACGACCTTTAAGGCTTGATTTAACAAAATATCCCAACCTAATCGTTCTGAATACATTCAGTAAGGCAATGGGGTGCGCTGGCATACGCTTGGGCATGGCCTTTGCCTGTGAAGAAATCATTGGGCTGTTGAACAAGGTGAAGTACCCCTACAATGTGAATGTGCTGACACAACAAAAGGCGATGGAAGTCTTGCAGAACCTCACCATTTTGCAGCGGCACATTTCGCAGATTCTCGATGAACGCCAGTCACTGATGCAAGCGTTCTCCCTCTTGCCCATCTGCAAGAAAGTTTATCCCACTGATGCAAACTTCTTCCTTACCAAAGTGACGGATGCCAACAGGATTTACCGTTACTTGGTGGAGCGCGGCATTATTGTGCGCAACCGCAGCAAGGTAACGCTGTGTGGCGAATGCCTTCGTATCACAGTGGGACTGAAAGAAGAAAACAGAAAGCTGCTTGCAGCACTCAGACAATACGTATGAAACGTGCACTATTCATAGACCGAGACGGAACCATCCTTGTGGAACCTGCCGACGAGCAAATAGATTCTTTTGACAAGTTTCAGTTTCTTCCCGGCGTTATTCGCAACTTGAACTTCATCCGCACCAAACTCGACTTTGAGTTTGTCATGGTGAGCAACCAAGACGGACTGGGTACCGACAGCTATCCAGAGGCAGACTTCTGGCCTACACACAACTTGATGATGGGTACGCTGAAGGGTGAAGGCATTACTTTCGATGATGTCCTCATCGACCGTTCCTTTCCAGAAGACAATCTGCCAACGCGCAAACCTGGCACCGCCATGCTGACAAAGTATATGACGGGCGAATATGACTTGGCTAACAGCTATGTCATTGGCGACCGACCAACCGATAAGCAACTGGCTTTGAACCTGGGCTGCAAGTATCTGATACTGGGCGACAACGTGCAGAATTGGGACGCTATTGCAGAGCGGCTTTTTGCTGGAGAGCGTACAGCTTCAGTTCGTCGCACCACGAAGGAGACGGACATCGACATCTGGCTTGACCTCGACGGCACAGGGCAGTGTGACATCAGCACAGGGCTGGGATTCTTCGACCACATGTTGGAACAGATAGGCAAGCATGGCAGCATTGACTTGCGCATCCAGGTGAAGGGAGACCTTCATGTTGATGAACACCACACCATAGAAGACACAGGCATAGCTCTGGGCGAATGTATTGCCAAAGCCCTTGGCAACAAGCGCGGCATTGAACGCTATGGTTACATGCTGCCCATGGACGACTGTCTCTGCCAAGTTGCCCTTGATTTCGGAGGTCGTCCTTGGCTCGTCTGGGATGCAGAGTTCCATCGTGAACGCATTGGCGAAATGCCTACAGAAATGTTTTTCCACTTCTTCAAGAGTTTCAGCGATGCCGCCCGTATCAATCTGAACATTAAAGCCGAAGGCCAGAACGAGCACCACAAGATAGAAGGCATATTCAAAGCCCTTGCCCGCAGCATCAAAATGGCCGTGAAGCGTGACATCTATAAATATCAGCTGCCCAGCAGTAAAGGAACGCTGTAATTGGACAATTTACAATTCGCAATTGGCTACGCCGAGCTAAAGGTTTACAATTTGAGTATCAATTCCTAATTCCTAATTCCTCATTCATGGAAGAACTAACCATCAACATTCCCCTTCTCAAGAAAGAAGAAGCAGAGCTGACACCCACGGAGGCTACACTCTTGCAGAAAGCAAAGCAGGCCACCTACCGCAGTTACTCGCCTTACTCCCACTTCTCCGTCGGGGCCGCAGCCCTGCTTGATGACGGCACCATTGTCGAAGGAGCCAATCAGGAGAACAGTGCCTACCCCTCTGGCCTTTGTGCCGAGCGCACAGCCGTGTTCTATGCTGGTGCGCAATATCCAGAGCGAGCCGTCACCCTGCTCTGTGTGGCTGCTCGCGACACCGATGGAAAGTTTACGGCGCGTCCCATTCCGCCCTGTGGCGGTTGCCGCCAAGTGTTGTCCGAGACTGAAGACCGCCAGAAACAGCCCATGCGCATCATGCTCTACGGCACAGACGGCATCTACTTCATCAATACCGCCAAAGACCTCCTGCCCATTCATTTCGATACCACATATTTTTTACAATCCACAATTCACAATTAATCAATTCACAATTTGAGTATCAATTCCTCATTCCTCATTGACTTCGTCGAGCTAAAGGTTCCTCATTCCTCATTCCTCATTGCTGTATTGCTGCATTGTTTCGCGCTTCCAGCCTCTGCCCAACTGCGGAAGAACGCTGCCTACCAAGCCTACATTGACAAGTACAAAGACCTGGCAGTGGAGCAGATGCGCAAGTACCACATTCCTGCCAGCATCACGTTGGCACAGGGACTCTTCGAGAGTGGGGCGGGGCAGAGCCAGCTGGCCAAAAACTCGAACAACCACTTCGGCATCAAGTGTCACTCCGACTGGAAAGGCAAGCGCATCTATCGCAACGACGACAATCCCAACGACTGCTTCCGTGTGTATTCCTCTGTACGAGATAGTTACGAAGACCACTCCCGATTTCTCCAGGCTCCCCGCTACAGCCGACTTTTCAAGCTGAATCCCAAGGACTACAAGGGTTGGGCCAAAGGGCTGAAAGCCTGTGGCTATGCTACGCTATCGACCTATGCACAGCGGCTCATCGACGTTATCGAACTCTACCAACTTTATCAATACGACCGTGGCAAACAGGCCACATACGTAGTCCCAGCCGACTACCACCAGATGTATCTCGTCAACAATCTCGACTGCATCATAGCCCAAGACGGCGACACCTGGGAAAGCATTTCAGCCGAAATGCGTCAGCGTGGCATCCGTCTCTCTCCACGCAAGTTGCGGAAATACAACGAAGCTCCCTCCAAGGACTTTTTCCCCGCCGTCGGCACACACATCTTCCTCCAGAAGAAAGCCAAACATGCCGACAAGAACAAATATCCCCGTGACTACTGGCACCACGTCCAGGCTGGCGAATCCATGTACTCCGTAGCCCAGCAGTACGGCATCCGCCTGAAGAATCTCTACAAACTCAACTTCCGCACTGCCGACTATGTGCCAGAACAGGGCGACCTTTTGCGAGTAAGGTGACTAATTTGACAATTTACAATTTGACAATTGGCTACGCCGAGCTAAAGGTTCACAAATTGGGTATGGACAAGCAAGCCATAGATACTTCATTTGTAAATTGTCAAATTGTAAATTGTCCAATTGTCCAATTTGTTTCGTTTTTCTTTTCTCATGTTACATAAGCGGTCAAACACCGCTGTGTGTTTCCATTTTGAAAGTCCGTGTTTCTTTTCTTTCAAAAGGTGTAAAGGGGAAGGCGTAATTTTGCAGCAGAAAAATCAAAGCAAACTCACGATGAAAAAATTTTTACTCCTGACTGTAGCTGCTTGCTCCTTGTCGCTTTCGCTGATGGGGCAAGTAGTGGCACACGGCAAATTGCAGCCTCTCCATGTGGACGGCAAATACCTGAAAGACCCGTATGGCAACAAGGTGGTGCTGCATGGTGTGATGGACACGCCCAGTCCTTACTTCAACAACAACCGCTGGGGCAATTCGGCTACGGACGGCAATGTCTCCGCATGTGTAAACTACTTCAATAAGCTGTTCGTTGCTCTGACCGACAGCACAAGCGGTGCCTACTGCAACCTGTTCCGTTTGCATCTGGACCCCTGCTGGACTAACAACAACAGTGCTTCCTGGACTCAGGACGACCGAGAATCGGGCACAGGAGAGGCAAACATCAGCCACTACGACCCCTCTCGGCTCAGAAAGTACATGAAGACCCTGTACTGGAGAATCACCAATCAAGCCATGAAGCACGGCCTCTACGTCATCATGCGTCCGCCAGGGGTATGCCCAGCCACCATTTATGTGGGCGGCAGCTACCAGCAGTATCTGCTCAACGTGTGGGACATTGTGACCCAGAACGACTCCGTGCTGAAATACTACGGTCAGGTGGGCATCGAGCTGGCCAACGAGCCAGTGAGCGTGAAGAATGCCGATGGCTCGGAGAGCGACCGCACGCTGCACGACTTCTTCCAGCCCATTGTTGACAAGATTCGTGCCAACGGCTTCAAGGGCATCATCTGGGTGCCAGGTTCAGGATGGCAAATGAACTACAGACCCTACGCCAAATACCCCATCACGGGCGACCAGATTGGCTATGCTGTGCACGACTACGTGGGCTGGTATGACACGAATGACGACCATTACGACCACGACAACGCCATCAAGAAATTCGGTGAGTCAATCCCCATCGTGCGCACCAATCCCATCGCCATTACAGAGGTGGACTGGAGTCCCTACAAGGAAGGCACCGGCCACTACAACGAGCACGGCGACTGGGTGCTGAGCAACTACGGCACATGGGCTACTGGCACAACCAGCAAGTGGGGCCTGGCCTACAAAGCCGTGCTGGACTATTATGGCAACATCTCCATGACCCTTTCGGGCACACATACCTTCCTGGATATTGACACCTACCTCAAGACTAAAAAGGTGGTTCCAGCCTTCAAGACAGCGATGGAAGCCAACGGACTTGACCCCTATGAGGCCAGCGGTGTAGCCTGTTTCCAGTGGTATGCCGACTATGCCAAGGTAGATTACCCCTCGGTTTGGCGTTACCAGCCCCTGCAAGAAGTGCCCGAAAATCCCTTTGCCGTGACGAAAGACTGGTTTATCCCCACCATCCTCTACGAAGGCTCGGCCACATACGGAGCTTCGATGAACACCCTGAAGCTGAAGCAAGGAGGCTGTTCTGGCTGGCGATTCGAGAACGAAGAAGGCATCGACATTTCCGACTGCAACTATCTGGTTATCCGCTTAGCACGCAATGCCACCAAGAACACACGCTTCCTCTTCTACGACACAGCTAACTACTGGGCCGAACCCTCGGCAACCGACATCGGGGTCAAGAAGGATATCAAAATTGACCTGCACGACCTGAAAACTGCATCGGGCCGAGCCATCGACCTCACCCACATCCGCATGGCTGGCTTCAGCTCGTTGGGTGCAGACCAGACCCTCTATGTAAAAGAAATCTTCCTCTCCAACGACGGAGTGAACCCTGTCTCAAGAAAGGTAAGCCTGGAGGACATCACAACCTTGATTGACCAGTATCTGGCCGAAGGCTCAAACGTAACCTTGCAGGACATCACAGCACTGATTGATAAATATCTGGAACAGGAAGATTAAGTGAACCTTTAGCTCGACGAAGTCAAAAGTGAAAAATCTGAGTTACCAAAATAGTGAAAAGTGAACCTTTAGCTCGACGAAGTCAACCTTTAGCTCGACGAAGTCAAAATCTGAAATTCAGTTTACCCAACGTAAGGCAGTGTTTAGCCCCTGTAACCTAGATTTTTCACTTTTCACTATTCACTATTCACTTAAAAAAATATCCAATCATGAAACGTATTCTATATCTTCTAACCCTTCTGCTGACCCTCTCTTCCGCTCATGCCTACAAGAAGGAAAGCATCGACATCACGGTGAACGGACAGCAGCGCAACATGGTGGTCTTCACACCCAACCAGACGCAGACAAACATGCCGCTGATGATTGTCACCCACGGCATGAACCAAAACCCCGAATATCAGTACGACGCAGACAAGTTCTACAATCTGATTGACACCGCCAAGTTCATCGTCACCTATCTGCGCAGCGACGGCAACACATGGGACATCGGCGGCACCAAAGACCAGAACTTCGTGCTCCAGACCATCGACGAAATGGCTCGCCGCTACTCCGTCAACACCAACCGCGTCTATTGGTCGGGCTTCTCCATGGGTTCCATGCTGATGTACCACTGCATGGCTAACGTGCAGGACAAGATTGCAGCCTTTGCCCCCACCAGCGGCGTGCAGTTCAGCGAACAACCCTGGAATGCCTGCAAGAAGCCCGTCAACCTGATTCACTGCCACGCTTACGGCGACGACGTGTTCAACTACGAACAGTACGGCATCCACGACTACGTGCAGAATATGGCAAAGATGAACCAGTTCACCACCTACATCAAGCTCCAGAACTACAACCCCGGCAGCTGGTACACAGGCGACAAGGAAGTGTGGAGCGGCGGACAGAACGGCAGCATCGTGGAGCTGTTCTCCTACAACAACGGCGGACACTGGCCCATGGACGGCAACGCCCGCGAGATTTGGAACTTCTGCAAGCGATTCAGCCTTCAGACCGTGGCCGAAGAATACCTGGCCACCTACAACAAAGCCAAAAACCTCATCGAGGAATGGAAAGACACACCAGAAATGACCTCGCGTGCCGTCTATACCACCCTGAAACGCGCACTCGACACCTACGCCCCCGAAAAAGTGACAACCGAGACAGCCATGAGCAAAGCCACAGCCAAACTCTCGGCCTACATCGCCGTCTTTGAGCGCGCAGCCGCAACCATTGAAAAAAAAACTGAAGGAGGCGACATCGACCAGCCCACAGGCTTCACCCCCAACTTCCACATCTACCTCTGCTTCGGCCAGTCGAACATGGAGGGCAACGCAAAGATAGAGGCACAAGACCGCACAGGCATCGACCCTCGCTTCAAGATGATGGCAGCCGTCAACATGCCCACCTCTTCACGCGAGAAGGGCAAGTGGTACACAGCCTACCCTCCGCTCTGCCGCGACTGGACAGGACTGACCCCCGCCGACTACTTTGGGCGCACCATGGTGGAGAACCTGCCCGACAGCATTTCCGTCGGCATCATCAACGTAGCCGTAGGCGGCTGTGCCATCGAACTCTTCGACGAAGACCTGTGTGCCAGCTACATTGCCCAGGCTGCCGACTGGCTGAAGGGCTACTGTGCTGAATACGACAACAACCCCTTTCGCACACTCATCAATCTGGCCAAGGAAGCACAGAAGGTAGGAGTCATCAAGGGCATCCTGCTCCACCAGGGCTGCTCCAACAACAGCCAACCCGACTGGCCAGTGAAAGTGAAGCGCGTCTATATCCGTATGCTGCGCGAACTGGGCCTCAACGAAGCAGAAACCCCGCTGCTCATCGGCGAACTCCTCTCCCAGCAGATGGGCGGCGTATGCTGGGGCCACAACAACGTGATAGCCCAGACCCACACCGTCATCCCCAATGCCCACGTCATCTCCTCGCAGGGCTGTCCCGGAGCAGCCGACGGACTCCACTTCACGGCTGAAGGCTACCGCATGATAGGCAAACGCTATGCCGAGAAGATGCTGGAACTTTTGGGAACCACAAAGCAGATTGATTTCGACACCAGCGATGGGTATTTCCCTCTGGAGGCTGATGCGTTCAATCCGTCGCTCTACCTGCAAGGCAAATTCAAGAAGATGGGTTCGTTTGCCACGTTCACAGGCGAGCATGAGGGCAACTTTGGCGGCTGGCGATACAGCCAGGGCATAGACCTCTCCCCCTACAGCTACCTGGTCGTAAAACTGATGCGCGCAGCAGGATGCAAGCCCGTCGTGAAAATCTACGACACCGACGACTATCTGGACCCCTGCTACAGTCAGGAAATGGGCACATCGAAGCTGGCCACCATCGACCTGCACAACATGACCACCCCCGACGGAACCACGGTTGACCCCACCCACATCTACATGGTGGGCATCCAGACCAACGGCACCCAGACGCTCTACCTGAACAGCGTCTTCCTCAGTGACGACGGCACATCACCAGCCACAGGCATACAGAGCATCAACACTATGCCAGCAGTCAAGAACACAGATTACTATGACCTCACGGGGCGCAAGGTGCAGAACCCCACACGAGGCATCTACATACAAAACGGTAAAAAGATTCTTGTGAAGTAAAAAAAACAGCCAAGGGAAGGGGTAACAACGGGTAACCCCCCAAAAAGGAAAAGCTAAAAGGATTAAAGGTTAATTGTTAGGTTATTATTAGGTAGTTTTTATTAGTTAGTTAAATCGTTCTTCATGTTCCCGTTACCCCTTCCCCCCTGGCTCATTTTATTGGACTAATCGACTTTAGTCGCTTTCGGAAGAAAGAATTTGTAATTGGACAATTTGACAATTGATTTCACCCAGCTAAAAAATTGGCT
Organism: Bacteroidaceae bacterium; assembly: GCA_017453465.1. GTDB lineage: Bacteria > Bacteroidota > Bacteroidia > Bacteroidales > Bacteroidaceae > Minthosoma. The sequence goes on from JAFTEV010000021.1 coordinate 37,492, forward strand.
TTACCGAGCTAAAAATTCATGAAAATTCATGGTCAATTCATGGCAATTCATGTCGAATAAAAAAACATTGACAGGTTCTTTTTTTAACATGAATTGCCATGAATTGACCATGAATTTTCATGAATTTTTTATGAACACGCCATGAATTATATGTTCAATCAATTTTGAACAGATTCTTAAAACACGTTGCAACGTATTTCATTCACTCCAGCAGCTTTTGCAGGGCTTCGCTGTTTTCTTCTGCGGAGTAGTAGGCGATGAATTCTTTGGGCGACATGCCGAAGTGGTCGTGGAAGGAGGTGGTGAAGTAGGAGTGGCTGGAGAAACCGACTTTGTAGGCTACTTCGCTGACGTTTACCCGCCCGGCGGTCAGCAGGTAGGCGGCTTGCTTGAGACGGAAGGTGCGGATGAAGATGTTGGGGGAGACTCCGTAGCGTTCTTTCATCTTGCGGTTGAGGTGGACACGGCTGATACCGACTTCCTGGCTGAGCTGCTGGACGGTGTAGTCGGAGTCGTCGAGGTGGTGTTTCAGGCTTTCGTTTACTTTGCTGAAGAGTTTGTCGTCGGCGTTCTCGATGACGGGGCGGGGCATTTCGTCGGCCATGGCGGTGCGGTGTGCTCGCCAGCGCATGTTTTCGCGCACCCTGAGCACTTGGTTGATGGCCGAGCGCAACATGGGGAGGTTGACGGGTTTCTCCAGATAGTGGTCGGCCTGCAGGTTGAGGCTGTGGAGCTGTACGGTTTCGTCGCCTTCGCCCGTGAGCATGATGACGGGGGTGTCGGCGGTGTCAGGGCTTGTCTTGATGCGCTGGCAGAGCATCATGCCGTCGCCGTCGGGCATTCGGTAGTCGGTCACGACGACGTCGGGCCGATGCCGCAGCACTTGTGCGTAGCCCTGGTTGCCTGTGAGGGCTGTGATGACGGTGTAGTCGGGGGAGAGCTGGTGGCTGAGGTACTGGATGATTTCTGTGTCGTCATCGACGAGCAGCAGGGTGGGGTGTCCGTTTTGTTCTGTGGGCGGCGTGGTGCCTGTGTAGGGGAAGTGGAGGGTGAACTCTACGCCGTCGGGGTCCACGTTCTTCACTTCGATGCTGCCATGGTGCATCTTTACCAGTTCGTAAACCAGGTTGAGGCCAATGCCTGAGCCTGTAGCGTCGGTGCCGGCACTGCCTTGGTAGAAGCGTTCCCAGAGGTGGCTGATGTCTTCGTCGCTGAAGTGTGAGCCGCTGTTGTAGAATCGCAGTTCGGCCTGTCCATCCTGTGTGCCGCTCGTGACGATGACTTTGCCGCCAGCGGGGGTGAACTTGAAGGCATTGCTGAGCAGGTTGGTGATGATTTTCTCGAAGTGTGTCGTGTCCATCATCATGGGGAGTTCTGCTTCGTGGTGTTCTACGGTGAAGGAGATTTCTTTCAGTGTGGCTACTCCCTTGAACTGCTCGAATACGCGCTCGGCGTAGCTGACGTAGTCTTGCTGCTCCAGGTGGAGCGTGAGTTGTCCGGCATCAATCTTGCGGATGTCGGTAATCTGCTTCACGATGCCCAGCAGTCGGTCGCAGTTGCGCTGCATGACTGCGTAGAGCGACTGGTGTTCTGGGTTCTGGTCTTCCTCTTGCAGTTGTCGCAGTGGCGACTCAATCATGGTGAGCGGTGAGCGCAGTTCGTGGGTGATGGAGGTGAAGAGGCGCAGTTTGGCTTCCTTGATGCGGTCGCCTTCAGCTGCCTGTCGCAGTGCTTCTTGCTGGCGTTTGCGTGCTCGGATTTGCTGGTAGATGAAGTATGCCAGAATGCAGCAGAGAAGGAAGTAAGCAAGGTAGGCCCAGATGGTGGCGTACCACGGGGCTGCCACGTGGATGCTGATTGTTGCTTCGGTTTGCTGTGTGGGGTTGTCTTCCATGTATGCTTTCACGCGGAAGAGGTAGTTGCCTGCCGGGAGTGATGAGTAGCTGGCCTGGGGCGGGGTGGGCGTGTCGGTGTGCCACTGTTTTTCGTGTCCTTCCAGCATATAGTCGTAGTGGATGCGTTCTGGTTCGCCCAGTTCTGCGGCGGCAAACTGGATGTTGAACGAGCCGCCTCCTGCCTTCAGCTTGATGTGCTGTGCATAGAGGATGCTGGCGTCCAGCTGTTCTGTGTGCTGGGGTGTGGAGAAGCCTGTGAAATAGACGTGGTGTACGTGGCTTCGTCGGCTGTTAATCAGCCCAGGGGTGAAGCAGATGATGCCGTTGTCTGCGCCAAAGAGGATGTAGCCGTGGCCGGGCATGAGGCTGGAGTTGCGGTGAAACTCTCCGAGCTGGTAGCCGCTGAAGGAAGAGAAGTTGCGCACGGTGTGGGTGGCTCGGTCGATGGAGGCTACGTTGGTGCGGGTGGAGACCCAGATGTTTTCTTTATCTACGGTGATAGACTGAATCTGCGGGCAGGTCAGTCCCTGGGGTTCGGCGATGAGTTGTTGCTGTTGTGTCTTCTTGTTATATATAATGAGTCCTTCGTCACTGGCGATGAGGATGTTTTCTCCGTCTTGCTTGATGGCGTTGGCGTTGTTGATGCGTTTTCCGTCGTGTGTGAGTTCTTGTTGTTTGGCTGCCCGCTTGTTGTAGTGGAAGAGTCCGCTGCTGGTGGCAATCCAGAGGGTCTGGTCTGTGTCCTGGAAGAGGCAGCGAATCCAGGGGTTGAAGCTCGTGGGGAATGTCAGCTGGCTGATGGTGTGGTGGGTGATGTCGATGTCGAAGACGCTGTGTCCATTGGTGCCTACAAGCAGGTGGTCGGTGGCAGGATTGTAGTGCATGGTCATGCAGAGTTCCTGACTGAGCTTCCCCAGCCAGTCGTCGTTCTGCCAGCGTCCGTCGTGCAGGTATTGCACACCGCCACCAAAGGTAGCTGCCCAGGGCGTGCCGTGGCGGTCAATCTTGATGTCCTGCACCAGCAGCGAGCGGAGACCTGTGTTGATGGGCTGTGCCGTGGCCAGCTTCATGCCGTTGGTCTTGAACACGCCGCAGCCGTCGGTGGCTATCCAGTAGTTTTCTGCGTTGTCGATTTCCATCGACGTGATGCAGTTGCCGTTTTTTCCGTTTTGCAGGGGCGATATGGCGTGGTAGTGGAAGCAGTCTGTCTGTGGCGGAATGACAGCCAGCCCTTTGTTCAGGAAGATGGCGATGATGTTGCCCTCGTGGTCTTCCTTCAGGTCTTTCACCTTTCCGTAGGAGATGTCGAAGTCAGCCATCTGTTCGTAGAGCGGGGTGAGCGAGTGCCCTCCGTCTTTTGCCTGGAGTTCCCAGATGCCCCTGCCGTCTGTCCCCACCAGGATGTGGCCGCTCTTGGTCTTGAGGATGGAGGTGATGTACATGCTTTGCAGCGCGGGTGTCTGGAGGTTCAGCTCCTGCACCCTGTTTTGCTGTTTGTCGTAGATGAGGAGTCCGTGGTTTGTGCCGATGACGATGCCTTCCTGCGTCTCCAGCAGGGCGGTCACGGTGCTGGCCTGGATGATGGCCTGTGCCGCAGGGGTGTAGTCGATGGGAGTGCGGCGCGGGTTTCCGTTCAGGTTGATGCGCACCAGGGGAGTCTCTTTGGTGCTGACCCACAGCTGGTGCTGCCGGTCGATGAGAGGGGTGGAGACAAAGTAGTCTTGTGCTGCCTCGTTGAGCATATTGGAGAGTCGGCGGTCCACTTTCAGAGTCTTTGTGTTCAGCAGGAAGGTGCTGAAGCCATCGGTGGTAATCAGCTTGTAGTCGGTCTTGGGGTAGTCGATGATGTTGTTGATGGCGCAGCCGTAGATGCTGTCCTCGTCGTCCAGCAGGTAGATGCGCTGAAACTTCGTCTTGCGTGCATCCAGCAAGTACAGTCCCTGCGAGGTGGCTACCCAGTAGTGGTCGTCGGCTGCCTCCTTCACGCCGTAGGCTATCTGGAACAGGGGCTGCCCTGCGGCAGACTGGTTGGGCAGGTACTGGAAGCGTGTGCCGTCGAATAGTCCCAGAGTGTTGAAGCCCGATACCCAGACAAAGCCTCGCGAGTCGATATCCACGCTGTAGCAGTTGTTGGTCTTCAGTCCGTGTTTTGTGGTGTATAGTCTGACTACCTGCCCCACCGAGAGGTGTGCGAAGAGCAGCAGCAGCGAGGCGGTCAGCAGGATGCGGTGTGCAAGCGGATGTTTTTCCATGATATCGTGTGTGTGTGTTTCTCGTTTTTTCGTCTTTGAGCACAAAGTTACGAATTTTCTCATAATATATACAAGTTTACTGCAAACAAATTGTAAAAAGCAATAGCAGAAAACTGTTTCATGGATTTTTTCTCACGTAACATCGCCTTGCAACTGCTTGATTTTTGCTTTCAAAAAACGAACAAGAATTTATGGAGTTGAAAAAGCCTATTGCGTATGTATTTAAATGAAAATAACTTTGCAGCGGAAAAACGTAAACCTTTTTACACACTATTATCAACAACCATTTTAAAAACTTCAATCACTATGAAGAAAATCTTACTAACCACATCATTGCTTGTTGCAAGCATGAGTGCAGCTTTCGCTCAGGTGCCCGATGCATCGCAGTGGAAAGCGGGGCAGGAGATTACCGAACAGCTGAACTGGGGTAATCTTAGTTTTGAAAACCCGACCAAGGACCCTTGGCAGTTCACTACCTCGAAGGGTAGCACTACCGAGACGGGCGGTCTGTTTGAGTGCTACGATGGTGCCGACGAAGACCTCTGGCAGTATGTACAGCTCCCTGCCGGTATGTACCGTCTGGAGTGCCAGGGCTACTATCGTTGCGGTACTTCGTGGGACGATGACCCAAAATCTTTCGGTACAGACGACTGGCAGGACAACGCTCTGCTCTATGCATCCAATGGCACTTACGATGTCACCAGTCAGGAGTTTACTGCTGGCCGCACTTTCAAGAAGCCGCTGATGCCACGTCTGTTCCTCAACCAACCTACGCAGCTCTATGAGGATCCCGTAAAGGAAGGTTGGGATATGTCGGATGGTAATTATGGAGAAAAAGGCTGGGGCCCATGCTCTGTGCCTGGTTCTCTGGTTTGGTTCCAGAATGGGCTTTACGCACCCTACGACGATGGCGTTGTCAAGTATAATACTGTGACATTCTTCCTCACCGAGGATGGTTATGCACGTGTAGGTATTCGCAAGACCGAGCCACGCAGTGCCGACTCTTTCATGGCTACTAATTTTAAGATGTATTATGAAGGCACAGTTGACCCAGAGACTGCCGAACTCATGGCTCTGCAAGACGAAGTGGCCGAGGTTTACGCTCAAATCGCCGACCTTGAGTCGATGCTTGAGAATACTTACAGCGGTGGTCTGCTTTATACACTCGTCAGCGATGCCCGCATGGAGTTTGATGAAAACTACCCCAGCATCGAAGACCTTACCACAAAGGAAGAGTGTGAGGCTGCCATGGCTGCACTGAAGAACATCTACGACAAGGCTACTGCTGCCGCAGCTGTTGTTGGCAAGCTGGAGTCGCTCGTCAAGGTGATGGACCTGCTCTACAACACTACCGACTATGCTGGCAAGGCTGAGTTTGGTGCTGCATTGCAGGAAGCCAAGAATTGCATCGATGTCAACTATGAAATTCAGGAAGACGACACCTTCGATTCTTTCCAGACGGCTTACGACAACCTCTGTGCTGCACGTGTTGCTTACATCATGACACAGGAGCCAGTGAATGGTGCCTACAACTTCTCTTCTGCCATCAACACGCCGTTCTTCTGCGACAACCAGTACACTCCACAGTGGAACGAGGAGGCTCAGGCTTATCAGTTCCCCACTATCGAGGGCGTAGATGAGTCTTTGCAGCCCGAAAACACATGGGCTACAGTGCAGGAGAGTGGCTACGGCGACCTGAAGAACGAGCACTCCGACTGGATTCCTATCTGCGAAGAATTTGCTATCTCTGAGAAGCCAACCGAGAACCAGTGGGTTATCCGTTCTAACACATGGCACGGCGGTGGTGCTATCGGCATAACCATGCAGCACAGCTACCCAGCTATCGGCGGTTGGACAGCAGAACCAACAGGCAACCCCGAACTGCTCTACCAGACTATCACTGGTCTGCCAAACGGCTACTACTCTATGTCTGCCCTCATGTGTAATGCTGGTGCAGAAATCTCTCCACTCCAGTACGCTTACATCGAGGCTGGCGACGCTAAGGAAATTGCTCCGCTCACCAAGAAGGGCAACCCATGGTGGGGTGGCAACCGCGAAGCATGGCGCAGTGGCGTATGGGAGAAACTGACTACCAACATGGTCTATGTATCCGACGGCCAGGTAACCATCGGTACTTCTTCCGACGCATTCTACGCTGCTACCGGCTTCCAGCTCTACTACTACGGCGAGCACCCAGACTTCTCTGCACTGCTTGGCTCTTCTATCGAAGCTGCAAAGAAGAATGTCGAAACACTCACATGGGCCGGCGACGTGAAGGCCGCCAACGCTCTCCTGGCCAAGATTCCAGCAAAGATTGACTCACAGGAAGCTTATCAGGCAGCACTCGAAACACTGGCTGAAGTAAACAACTACGTGACAACTGCCACCAACGTCATCAACAACTGGAAGGCACTCGATAACTTCAGCGCACTGAACGACAAGCAGCCCGAAGGCTCTGCCGAATACGCCATCGTCGAGACTGCCCTCATGCGCACACTCTCGCTGGGTGAAGGCGAAGACGACACTTACCTCGACGCTATCGCTTCGGACAACGACTATGCTGCATACGTAGATTACCTCGACTATCGCAGTGGCATGGGCGAACTCATCGAGAGCGAAGGCGTGGCCAAGCTCATTGCCGAGCAGAACGACTACCTCTCTGAGAACTATGCTACAGCCAGCGAACTTAACGACTTCAAGGCTCAGCTTGCCGCTCCCTACAACAAGGCCCTGCTCGCCTCACTGGGCATCGACAAGGCTACACCAGAGAACCCCATTGACATCACTTCGCTCATCGTCAACCCAAGCTTCAACGAGGGCCAGAAGGGATGGAACGGTGAAATCACCTACACTTCAGACCAGACTACATTCACCGAGGAACTGGGCGTTGCCGAGCGTTGGAACTGCAACTTCAACGTAAGCCAGACCATCTACTCACTGCCTGCCGGTACCTATCGCGTAGAAGTCCAGGCTCTCTACCGTGACGCTGGCGACGCAAGCGCAGCCTACAACAACTGGTGGTACAATGCTGGTGACGACATGGAATACTGGGAGAACCCCAATGCCAAGTTCTATGCCAACAACAACGAGACTACTATCGTTTCTATCGCTTCCGAACTCTTCCAGGACAAGTCTATGACCAGCTTCCGCGACAAGTGGGTTGTGGCAGAAGAGGCAGACGAGCATGGTGACGACGTGTGGGTAGAGCACTGGAAGGCTCAGGACTCTATCGCAGCCGAACCTTATCAGCCATACGTAGAAGTGGTAGCCGACGGCTGGTTCTGGGATACCGAGGTTGAAGACGTAGAAGAGTTCTACTACTATCCTGCTTCACTCATGGGCGTTTCACACCGCTTCGCCAAGAGCCCAGAGGCTTACCTCAATGTGGTTAGTGCCAATGTACGTGAAGGCGGCTCACTCACCTTCGGTATCAAGAAGGATGTCCTTGTCAGCGGCGACTGGGTTGCATTCGACAACTTCAAGCTCTACTACTGCGGCAAGACTACAGTTGACCTGGGCGACATCACCGCTCTCATCGACGACTACCTCACAGAGGGCAGCACCGTTCAGCTGAACGACATCACAGACCTCATCGACCTGTATCTGGCTCAGTAAGCAAACTAAACTTTTTTTCTTACACCAGCGTCAGTCCTCTCTCTGACCGAAGACTGACACCTCTGACCGCAGGGGGCTTGGACGAACTTCATCCAGGCCTCCTGCCTTTTTCATGCCCTTCCCGCTGCCACTGCATAGCACTTCCGCTGCCGTCCCGCAGGCTTCCCCCTTCAGCCCCATACCAGCATTTTTTTCTCGTCACTTGGAATCAAAATTTTTGGCGTGCCTAAATAAAGTTGACGCAACGGCGTTGTTTTTGAAAACAACGAGCGATGTTTTTAGAAACAACGGCGTTGTTTTCAAAAACAACGCCGTTGCGTCAACTTTCATTGCTGAAGTGAATGATTTTGCTGCGCAGTGTTGGCCTTTTTTCTCTGCACACAGTCTGCTTTTCCACTTCAGTGGGGAGGAAAAAACACTGAATTTGAAGTCCTTTTGGACAGCATTTTGGCTCCGATGCCCATTTTTTGACGGGCTGTTGGGTATTAAGTGGAAAATAATGTTTATCTTTGCGCGATAATAATAAATAATGTATAAGACAAACGAAAGATGGATTACGGACGGATAGCCATTATTGCCGGTGAACGGCGAGTGACATTCTCGGAGCTGCTGGCACGCATCAATCAGTATGCCGCAGTGTCGGGCCTGGGACGCGGAACAAAGACCGTCGTCTTTGCGGAGAATCGCGAAGAGTGGATTTATGCACTCTATTCGGTGTGGCAAAACGGCGGCGTGGCCGTGCCTGTGGATGCTATGTCCACGGCGGAAGATGTGGCCTACATCCTGCGCGACTGCCAGCCCGAAGGGGCTTGGGTGTCGCGCAAGCGGCTGGACGTGCTGCAGGAGGCCATAGCCCAGGCGGGCGTAAGCCCAAAAGTCATGGTGATGGAGGAAACGCCGCTCCCTGCCACCAGCTCTCCGCAGGGCGAGCGGGCGGAAGAGGCTTCTTCCTTCCTGCGCCTCTACAGCAAGGACGAGACCGACACGGCTCTGATAGTCTATACATCGGGCACGACGGGCACGCCGAAGGGGGTGATGCTCTCGTTCAGGAACCTGTTTGCCAACGTGCGTGCCGTTTCTGAGGAAGTCCGGATTTATCATGCCACCATGCGCGTGCTGATTCTCCTGCCGCTGCATCATGTGTTGCCGCTGATGGGCACGCTGATTGCGCCGATGATGCTGGGGGCCGGCGTGACGATTTGCCCCTCGATGACGGGCCCCGACATCATGAAGACCCTGGCCGAGGGCGATGTGCACATGATTATCGGTGTGCCCCGCCTGTGGCAGACCATCTATGGCGGCGTGATGAAGAAGATTGACGGTTCGCCCGTGGCCCGCGTGCTGTTCTGGCTGTGCAAGAAGGCGAACAACATGAAGCTGTCGCGCACCGTCTTCAGTGCCGTGCACAAGAAGCTGGGCGGACGGCTGGAGTTCTGCGTGAACGGCGGTGCCGCCATTCCGAAGGAGGTGGCCGAGGGCATGAAGACACTGGGCCTGGACCTGCTCGACGGCTATGGCATGACGGAGATGGCCCCTATGATTTCGTTCACGCGCCCAGGCCAGTTGCTGCCCGGCAGTGTGGGCAAGGCGTTGCCGTGCGTGGAGGTGAAGTTTGTGGATGGTGAGCTGTGCGCCAAGGGTCCCAACCTGATGCAGGGCTACTATCACCGCCCGGAGGAGACGGCTGAGGTGGTCGATAAGGACGGCTTCATCCACACGGGCGACCTGGGCCATGTAGATAGCGAGGGGCATATTTTCATCACGGGGCGCACCAAGGAAATCATTGTGCTCTCAAACGGCAAAAACATCAATCCGACCGAAATAGAATACAAGCTGGAAGGCATGACCGACCGTGTGAAAGAGGTCGGCGTGGCGCAGGACGGTGACAAACTCTGCGCCATCGTTGTGCCCGACGAGCTGTGGGCACGCGACCTGACGGACGAGGCTGTGGAGCAGTGGCTGAAGCAGGAAGTGGTGGAGCCTTACAACCAGAGCACCGAGTCGTACAAGCGGGTGCTGCGCGTGGTGGTCTATCGTGGGGAGTTGCCCCGCACACGCATGGAGAAGTTGCAGCGGTACAAGTTGCCCGAACTCCTGCAAAAGGGTAGCCAGGCTCAGCCGAAGCAGACGAACTACGTGGAGCCTACGTTTGAGGAATATCGGCTCATCAAGCAATACATTGAGGAAGAGAAGCGCGTGGCCGTGAAGCCCACGGACAGCCTGGACACCGACTTGGCCCTGGACTCGCTGGACAAGGTGGGTCTGCAGTCTTTCGTCGAACTGACGTTTGGCCTGAAGCTCACAGCCGAGCGCGTGGCCACGTTCCGCAACGTGCTCGGACTGGCTGAGTACGTGAGCGACTACAAGACGCGCATCGAGGTGGAGAAGACCGACTGGGCTGCCATCCTCCATGCCGACACGAGCCACATCCGCCTGCCCAAGACGTGGTGGACGGCTGGTGTGCTTGTGAAACTGGCCAAGTGGCTGGGGCAGATGTACTTCGGACTGGAAGGCCGTGGCATGGAGAACATTCCCGACAGGGGTCCCTTCATTGTGGCACCGAACCACCAGAGCTACCTGGACGGTATGTTTGTGACGGCGTTCATGCCCAAACACTTGGTGCTGAACTCTTATTTCTATGCCAAGCAGGAGCATGTCCAGGGTCCGTTTGCACGCATGATGGCTGCCCACAACAATGTGGTTGTGGTCGATTTGAACAACCTGAAGGAGAGCATACAGACGCTGGGCGAAGCGCTGAAGCGCGGGAAGAATGTGATTGTGTTCCCCGAAGGCACCCGCACCCGCACGGGCGAGCTGGGGCAGTTCAAGAAGATGTTTGCCATCCTGTGCAAGGAGCTGAACGTGCCCATTGTGCCCGTCTGCATCAAGGGGGCTTTCGAGGCTATGCCCAAGGGACAGCACCACCTGAACAGAACGAAGGTGACGGTGGACTATCTGCCTGTGGTCAGTCCGGCAGACTTCAGCAGTTACGACGAGCTTTCAGACAAGGTGCGCAATGACATCGCGGCAGTCCTCCATTAACCACTTCGGCGTGGAGGTGGCACCACAGATGCCCACGGACTGAACCCCACGGAACCACTCGGCGTTAATCTCCTGCGGGTCGTCAATAAGGTATGAATTTGGATTAACGGCAAGGCACTCGCCAAAGAGTACTTTGCCGTTGCTGCTTTTTTTGCCGCATACGAAGAGGATGAGGTCGTGGCGTGCGGCAAACTGGCGTATGTTGGGAATACGGTTGGCCACCTGTCGGCAGATGGTGTCGAAGTAGTGGAACTGGGCGGGCGGCTGTATGTGGGCCTCGATGTAGCTCACGATGCTGCGGAAGCCTTCGAGCGATTTGGTGGTTTGGGAATAAAGGTGGATGTCGCGCGAAAAGTTCAGCCGCTTGGCATCCTCCAGTGACTCGATGACGATGGCGTTCCCCTCGGTCTGGCCCACCAGTCCGACGACTTCGGCATGGCCCGTCTTGCCGTAGATGACGATTTGTCTTCTGTGTTCGGGGTCGCTGTCGTAGTCGGCCTTGATGCGCTTCTGCAGGTTGAGCACGACGGGGCACGTGGCGTCGATAAGCTTGATGCCTTGTTCCTTTGCCATGGCGTAGGTCTGTGGGGGTTCGCCGTGCGCCCGCAGCAGCATCTTTGTGTCGTGCAGACTGCCCAGGTTGGAGTGCTCCACGGTGATGAGCCCCATGCGCTTGAGCCGTTCACATTCGCGTCCGTTGTGCACAATGTCGCCCAGGCAATAGAGCGATTCGCTCTCTGCCAGTTCTTCCTCGGCCTTGCGGATAGCCGTTGTCACTCCGAAGCAGAAGCCTGAGCCGGTGTCTATCTCTATGGTCATGATGCAGCGGCTTCGTTATATCGTTGCAGGAGCCATGCGTTCTGCTCCTCCTTGGTCATGTGTGAGTTGTCGAGCACAAGGGCATCGGGAGCCTGGCGGAGTGGGGCAGTCTCGCGGTGCGAATCCAGGTAGTCGCGCTCTTGCACGTTTTTCAGAATCTCGTCGAAGCTCAGTGCGTCGGCCTCTTCCTGGGTCTGCGCCTTGCCCCGCAGTTCGTCGTAGCGGCGCTGGGCACGCACTTCGGCAGATGCCGTGACGAAGACCTTCAGCTCGGCCTGTGGGAAGACAGCCGTGCCGATGTCGCGTCCGTCCATGACAATGCCCTTTTCGCGCCCCATGGCCTGCTGTTGCTGGGTGAGCAGGGTGCGCACAAAGGGTAGGGCGGCAATGGGGCTGACGCGGTTGGAGACTTCCATCTGGCGGATTTCGGTCTCCACCAGCTCGCCGTTCAGATAGGTGTCGGGGCGGCCTGCCTCTGCATTGAACTTGAAGGAGACCTGCACCTTGCCGGCCTCGATGTCGGCTTTCAGCGCCTCCTCCTTGATGCCCTCTGCGGGGTAGAGTCCGTTGCGCATGGCGTACAGTGTCACTGCGCGATACATGGCACCCGTGTCAACATACACGTAGCCAATGCTGCGAGCCAGGTCTTTGGCCATCGTGCTTTTGCCGCAAGACGAGTGGCCATCTATGGCGATTACGATTTTCTTCATGTCATTAAAAAGTGTAGGAAACATTTGCCAGCAGTGAACTGGCGGCGATGTGGTATTTTCCGAAGGCCACACCCACCTTGAAACTCCTGATGCTAAGGCCTGCGCCCACGCTGAAACCCGCCCAATGGGCCGAGCCGAGTGCTTTCATCTCGTGGGCACGGCGGAAGTTGTAGCCCAGGGCAATCCACGTCTGGCCCGACGGGAACACATCGACACCGAGGATGCAGTGCTGGATGAAGTTGATGTCCTTCCAGTGGGTCAGGTCGTCGAATGTGACGCTGAAGCGGATGGGCGCATTTGCCAGCGACTGCGACAAGCCTACAGCCAGGTCGAAGGGCAGCTTCGCACGCTCCTCGTGGAGTGCCTTGATTTGTCCGCCAAGGTTGCGGCCCACGAGCGAGAGCGAGGTGCCGCTCCCTTCGTTATAGTAGTTGATGCCAAGGTCAACGGCCATGGCAAAGGCGTTGTAGTTAGCGTACTTGGAGAACAGGAACTTGGCCGACACGCCGCCGCTCCAGTAGTCGGAGAGCATGTAGGCATAGCTGCCCTGCACATCAATGTCGTTGGCCGAGAACGTACCAATCTCTGCGCCCGATGCGTCAGTTTCGGTCATCTTTCCGTAAGTCAGCATCTGCGCCCCCACAGCCCACGTGCCACGGTCGCCCAGTGCGCGCACATAGCCCGCAGCCAGTTTCTTGCTGCCGGCAATGTAGCTGATGAAGTCGAAGTTGACCGTATTGCTCGACACGTTGGAAAGCAGTGCCGGGTTGTTGAATATCAGTGTGGCATCGTCCTCGCCAATGCTGATGTTCTGGCTGCCCAGTGCCGCAGAGTGGGCCGACACGGGCACGCTCAGGTATTCATAGCCTGTAGTTCCGCTCTGTGCAGCCATGTCCGAGGCGGCAAACAGCATTGCCACTGCTGCCAGAACCATTTGCCAGTAGGTTTTCATGTTCATTTATTTCAGCGTTGAATAATACTCGTCCAGCAATTTCTTTGCAGCCACGAAGGAGGTAATCTTGCCTCCCAGCACATCGCGCTCCATGTCGTCAATCTGCTGCTTCACACGGGGATTGAAGTAGAAGTTATTCTTCAGGTGCTCGTTGATGCTCTCGTACATCCAGTACTTTGACTGCTCGTTGCGTTTATACTGGAAATAGCCGCTTTCCTTGGTCTGTTCAATGTGGTCGAACACCATTTTCAGCACCTCGTCAATGCCCAGTTCGTAGAATCCGCTATAGCACAGCACCTGCGGCATGAGGCCGCTTTCGGGCATGGGGAACAGGTGGAGCGCGTTGCGGAAATGGCTTGCGGCCAGCTTCGCTTTCTCCACGTTCTCGCCGTCGGCCTTGTTGATGACGATGCCGTCTGCAATCTCCATGATGCCGCGCTTGATGCCCTGCAGTTCGTCGCCCGTGCCGGCCAGCTGGATGAGCAGGAAGAAATCGACCATGGAGTGACACGCGGTCTCGCTCTGACCCACACCGACGGTCTCCACAAAGATGTTGTTGTAGCCCGCCGCTTCACACAGGATGATGGTCTCCCTCGTTTTCCGCGCCACGCCGCCCAGGGAACCCGCCGTTGGCGAAGGGCGGATGAACGACTTGGGGTGTACAGCCAGCTTTTCCATGCGCGTCTTGTCGCCCAGGATGCTGCCTTTCGTCTTCTCCGACGAGGGGTCGATGGCCAGCACAGCCAGTTTTCCGCCGTAGTTCTGGAGCAGGTGCGTGCCGAATGCGTCAATGCTCGTACTCTTTCCCGCCCCCGGTACGCCGCTGATGCCAATGCGCACCGAGTTGCCGCTGAAGGGCAGACACTTCTCTATCACCTCCTGTGCCAGGGCCTGGTGGTCGGGGTGCACGCTCTCGATGAGTGTCACGGCCTGTCCCAGCATAGAGACATCGCCCTTCAGGATGCCCTCTACATATTCGCCAGCCGTGAAGAGGCGGTGCCGCCGCTTCCGCATCTGACTGAGGTAAGGGTTCACGATGCTGGGTTGCGCAACGCCCGCATTCACTTGCAGGCCTGCATATTCGGTGCTATTTTCTGGATGTTCCATTCGGTTTTGAGTGAATAGTGAAATGTGAAATATCTAAGTTTCAGGGTCGCAGCCGCCTTGCGTGGTTTTTTCACCAACGCCGTCAGCGTTCAAACAGGACGTTCACCACCTCCTTGCAGTGTTGAGGGTCGTTGGTGATAATGAGCACACGCGGCTCGGCCTTGCTCAGGTCCAGGTACTTGGCCTCCACAGTGATGTTCATGGCAATCTCCTCTCCCGCCTTCAGCTCACGCTTGGGCAGGCTCACCTGCACAGCCTGGTTGAAGGCCTGGATGCTCGTCAGCATGAGCGGCGCAGAGCCTTGATTCTTGAGGGTGACTGTGCCCTTCAGCTTCGATTTCTTGCCCAGCTTGCCGAGGCGCAGTTCTGTGGTCGAGAGGGTAAAGCGCGGCTGCAGGGCCTGTGCCTCAGCCTCGTGCATGTCGGGCAGCAGTACGGCTGAGACGGTAAGGTCGTTGCCGGTGCCCACACGGTCTCCGCTGTAGCGCGCCACATAAATCTGCGTCTGGTTCAGCCCCAGTGTCGGTACCAGGTCGCCGTGCAGCGTCAGCTCTATCTTCCCCTTGCGCCCACGGGCCAGCATCTTTGGCGTGGCGCGGGCAGTGATGTACGACGGCAGGTGCATCAGCTGCGGCTCGTACACCTCTGTGCCGTCGTTCAGCACTTCAAGGTACACTTTCGCGCTGTCGCCCTTGTGCACATCGGGAAACTCAATGTTGTTCGTGCTCAGGCAGATGTCATCTATTCGGTAGGGGAAGGCTTGCTCAATGGCCTGCTGTTCGCCGTTGGTCACGTGGCCCTTCATCCGGATTCTTGTGGGCTTGGCCGACTGGTTGGTATAGACATCGATGAAGCGGTCGAAGTGTCCCAGCATCATCGCGTCGTAAGTAATCTGAATCTCCCCGGTTGTCCCTTTCGTGACAGCCGCCGAAGGCCATTTCACGCTCAGGCAACCGCATCCCGCATCCACCTCTCTGATTTGCAGTGGCTGGCGGCCATCCTTGTTGGTGAAGCGGAACGTGGCCGTCACGGGCGACTTCCACAGCACTTTCCCCACGTCCACAGTGTTCCGCTCAAAAGAAATCTTCTGAGCCAGCACAATCTGTGCACTGAGCAAAAGTGTCAACAAAACTATATATCTGTTCATTCAATGCTGTCTTTATATATTGATAAACGCTTTTTCAGCCTATTTCAGTACAAAGGTACAAAAGTTTTTCTTATTTCACCCCGAATTTAAAGAATTTTCTCGAATTTTCGCAGCTATTATGCTTCTTCCTTGCCACTTCACTTCCCCCCGGCTGCCACTACATTCCCCTCTGCCTCCCACAGCCTTTCATTTATACATAATGTGTGAATCCTTCTTGCTCAGTGTGCGGATTAAACGGAGTGGGATAGGCAATAAAACTAAGAATCATTGTTTGATTCTTGTAAATCATTGTTTGATTCTTAAGAATCATTGTGTGATTCTTAAGAATCAAACAATGATTTATAGATTGAAAGCCTATCTCGCTGCGTTTCTTCTTCATTCTGGGCAAAAAAGAAAGCCGACTGTCCGCCCGATTGGGACGAACTGTCGGCATAGGCAGAAAGGTGTGCCGCTTCTGTTTCTGCCCTTCTGCACGCTGGCCTTCCTGCATGGATAAACAATGTGGAAATCAGCATGGTGGCTGAAGGGTAAAGACAAAAACAGGCCATCTGCCTAAGTTGGGCAGATGGCCTGTGTGGTTAAATCGTAGTTGTGTTTCGCCGTTAGTATTGCTCGTTTTCGTTGGGGAAGTCGCTGTTCTTTACGTCCTCGATGTAGTGGCCAATGGCGTCGGTCATGATGGTGTGGAGGTCGGCGTAGCGGCGCAGGAACTTGGGGCTGAAGCCTTGAGTCTTGCCCAGCATGTCGTCGATGACGAGCACTTGGCCGTCCACACCGCCGCCGGCTCCGATGCCTATGACGGGGATGGTGAGTTCCTGTGCTACCTGAGCGGCGAGTTTGGCTGGAATCTTCTCCAGCACAACGGCAAAGCAGCCTGCTTCTTCCAGTGCGTGTGAGTCGCTGATGAGTTTTTGGGCCTCGGCTTCCTCACGCGCGCGCACCGTGTACGTACCGAATTTATTTATAGACTGCGGTGTGAGGCCGAGATGCCCACAGATGGGTATGCCAGCGTCCAGTATTTTCTTGACTGCGGGCAGAATTTCTACGCCGCCTTCCAGCTTGAGGGCATCGCAGTGGGTTTCCTTCATGATGCGGATGGCGTTGCTGACAGCCTCGGTCTCGTTCACCTGATAGGTGCCGAAGGGCATGTCGCAGACGACGAGTGCACGCTTGGTGGCGCGGACTACGGCCTTGGCGTGGTAAATCATCTGGTCAAGCGTGATGGGCAGTGTGGTCCAGTTGCCAGCCATGACGTTGCTGGCAGAGTCGCCCACAAGGATGATGTCCATGCCGGCTTCGTCTGTGATTTGTGCGGTGGTGTAGTCGTAGGATGTGAGCATGGCAATCTTCTTGCCTTCATGTTTCATCTGAATCAATCGGTGGGTGGTGACCTTGCGTTGGTCCTCTACTAAATAACCTGCCATAATGTTTTTGAGTTTTTAAGTTTTTATGCCGCAAAATTACGAAATATATCAATTGGGCGTGCTGAATTTTCCATAAAAACGCACACAAATATTTTTTTTTAGCTGAAAATTTGGTTTATATCATTGAAAAAACTTACATTTGTAAACGAAAATAGTATTCTATTTTATAAAACACATTTTTTCAACCTTAATAAACGTTTTTTATGGCTCAAAAAAGAGTTTACACCTTCGGTAATGGTAAGGCCGAAGGTAATGCATCAATGCGTGAGGAACTGGGTGGTAAGGGTGCAAACCTTGCCGAGATGAACCTGATTGGTGTGCCAGTGCCTCCTGGTTTTACTATTACTACTGATTGCTGCAACGAGTATTACGAAGTGGGCGAGGAGAAAATCAAGGAACTCCTGCAGGACGAAGTGAATGCAGCCGTAGCTCACACAGAGGCACTGATGAACTGCAAGTTCGGCGACGTGAACAACCCGCTGCTCGTCAGCGTGCGTTCTGGTGCCCGTGCTTCTATGCCTGGTATGATGGATACCATCCTGAACCTTGGTCTGAACGACGAAGTAGCTGAGGGCATGGTGAAGAAGACTAACAACCCGCACTTTGTTTACGACTCTTATCGTCGTTTCGTACAGATGTACGGCGACGTGGTGATGGGCTTGAAGCCCGTGAACAAGGAAGACATCGACCCCTTTGAGGCCATCATCGAGAAGGTGAAGGAGGAGCAGGGCGTCACACTGGACAAGGACCTCTCCGTAGAGTCGCTGAAGAAGCTGGTTCAGCTCTTCAAGGCTGCCATCAAGGAGCAGACGGGCCAGGACTTCCCGACAGACCCAATCGTTCAGCTCTGGGGTGCTATCTGCGCCGTGTTCCGCAGCTGGATGAACGAGCGTGCCATCCTGTACCGCAAGATGGAGGGTATTCCAGACGAGTGGGGTACTGCCGTGAGCGTCATGGCAATGGTATTCGGCAACATGGGCGACACCAGTGCTACAGGTGTATGCTTCAGCCGCGATGCCGGTAACGGCGAGAACCTGTTCAACGGTGAGTACCTCATCAACGCACAGGGCGAGGACGTTGTGGCTGGTATCCGCACACCACAGCAGATTACAAAGATTGGTTCTCAGCGCTGGGCTGAGCGTGCCGGCATTTCCGAGGAAGTACGTGCCAGCAAGTATCCGTCAATGGAAGAGGCCATGCCGAAGCTCTATGCTGAACTGAACGAGATTCAGGACAAGCTGGAGAAGCACTACAAGGATATGCAGGACATGGAGTTCACCGTTCAGGAAGGCAAGCTCTGGTTCCTCCAGACTCGTAACGGCAAGCGCACAGGTACGGCAATGGTAAAGATTGCTATGGACCTGGTACGCGAAGGTCTTATCGATGAGAAGACTGCCATCCTGCGCTGCGAACCCCAGAAGCTGGACGAACTGCTTCACCCGGTATTCGACAAGGATGCCCTGAAGAAGGCCAAGGTCATCACTCAGGGTCTGCCCGCTTCGCCAGGTGCTGCATGCGGTCAGATTGTGTTCCATGCTGACGATGCTCAGGAGTGGCACGCCAATGGTCACAAGGTGGTGATGGTTCGTATCGAGACCAGCCCCGAAGACCTCGCAGGTATGGCTTCTGCCGAAGGTATCCTTACTGCACGTGGTGGTATGACCAGCCACGCTGCTGTGGTTGCCCGTGGTATGGGTAAGTGCTGTGTCAGCGGTGCTGGTGCCATCAACGTTGACTACAAGACTAAGACTGTGGAAATCGAGGGCGTTACCTACAAGGAGGGCGACTACATCTCTCTGAACGGTACGACAGGTCAGGTTTATGCAGGTGAGGTTCCAACGAAGGCTGCCGAACTCAGCGGCGACTTCAAGACGCTGATGGACCTCTGCGACAAATACACTAAGCTGCAGGTTCGCACCAACGCCGACACGCCACACGACGCTCAGGTTGCCCGTGCTTTCGGTGCCAAGGGTATCGGTTTGACTCGTACAGAGCATATGTTCTTCGACGACCAGAAGATTATCGCCATGCGTGAGATGATTCTCTCCGACACGGTGGAAGGTCGCGAGAAGGCGCTTGCCAAGTTGCTGCCATACCAGAAGGCTGACTTCTACGGCATCCTGAAGGCTATGGACGGTCTGCACGTGAACATCCGTCTGCTCGACCCGCCACTCCACGAGTTCGTACCACACGATCTGAAGGGACAGCAGGTTATGGCTGACGAGATGGGCGTTGACATCAAGGTCATCCAGCAGCGTGTAGCTTCTCTTGCCGAGAACAACCCAATGCTGGGTCACCGTGGTTGCCGTCTGGGCATCACATTCCCCGAAATCACAGCCATGCAGACTCGCGCCATCCTCGGTGCTGCTTGCCAGCTGAAGAAGGAAGGCTTCGACCCACATCCAGAAATCATGGTTCCGCTCATCGGTATCCTCTACGAGCTGAAGCAGCAGAAGGAAATCATCCAGGTTACAGCCAAGGAAGTGTTTGCCGAGGAAGGCATCGAGATTCCATTCGAAATCGGTACGATGATTGAGATTCCACGTGCAGCCCTCACTGCCGACAAGATAGCTAAGGAGGCTGAGTACTTCTCATTCGGTACTAACGACTTGACGCAGATGACCTTCGGCTACTCTCGTGACGACATCGCCAGCTTCCTCCCCGTTTACTTGGAGAAGAAGATTCTGAAGGTTGACCCCTTCCAGGTTCTCGACCAGAACGGTGTCGGCCAGCTCATCAAGATGGCCGTCGAGAAGGGCCGCGCAGTTCGTCCAGGACTCCGCACAGGTATCTGTGGCGAGCACGGTGGTGAACCATCATCTGTGAAGTTCTGCGCCAAGATTGGCATGGACTACGCTTCTTGCTCACCCTTCCGTGTGCCCATCGCACGCCTGGCCGCCGCGCAGGCAGCGGTCGAGGAATAATCGAAAGATGCTGAAAATCAGTTACATAAAGGGCAAGTATCTGGGAAACAGGTACTTGCCCTTAATTATTTGTGCATGTTCTGCACGTTCTAAATGCAGAATAAGATGCCGAAAACGGGGCAAATGTTTCCCAAAAATCAGGGGTATGTTTCCCAAAAATCAGTGCCTGTTTTCCAAAAACAATCGGGTGCTTGAGTTTTCAAACAAAGCTGGAACTCGTTTTGGGTAGTCTCATAAACGTCACATTGGCACGATGTAGATTAAGAATTAATGCACAAAATAATATGTACTAATAATTTTCAGTTATGGCAACATTAAAAGCAATCGTCAAATCAAGAGCAAAAAACGGAATGTACCCTGTTTACATCCGTATTACTCAAAACAGACAGTTCTCCTACGTGAGGACATCATGGATGGTCAATGACAAAGGACTCAGTGATGACAAGAAAGACATCATTGACCCTTATGTTATCCAACAGACGTCTCTCATGATTAGTGATTACTACAACAAACTTAATCTCTCAGATACTTCAGCGTGGTCATCAAGTGAGATAATGAACTATCTTTTGGAGTTTGGCAAGGATCTTTCATTTTCAGAATATACAAGAAATCATATAGAGAAGATGAAAGCCAGAGGACAGGAACGTACATCACGTAACTATAAATGGGCACTCCAGCATTTGGAACGTTTTGCTGGAACAGACGACCTAATGTTCTCGCGTCTCACTTCATCTTTTCTTAACCGATGGATAGAAAGTCTTTCTGTGACCAATCGTTGCAAGGAACAATACCCTGTTTGTATTCGTGAGGTGTTTAAGGCTGCTATGAAGGAATACAATGATGAGGAACTTGGCATTATCAAAATCAAGAATCCTTGGGGCAAAATTGTTATTCCAAAGGCTGACATACCTGAGAAGCGTGCTATTTCTGCAAGCATGTTACGTAAGTTCTTTAACGTCGTACCAGACAGAAGTAGATTCACCCATCCTCTTATGGAACTTGGACAGGATGTAGCTTTAATCTCATTCTGTATGTGCGGTCTAAATGCAGTGGATATTTTCAATGCTGAGAAAGGGCAATATGTTGATGGCATATTCCACTATGAGCGTCGTAAAACAAGAAACTCTCGTTCAGATAAAGGTTATTTTGAAGTGCGTGTGCCTGAGTTCTTAAAACCAACATTTGAAAAGTATCTTTCTAAGAATGTTGATTCTCCATGGCTTTTCGAATTCCATGAACGTTTGTCAACTTCCGACTCTTTCTGTGCTAACGTGAATATTGGCATTAAGCAGATATGGGAAAAGGTGGATCCAAATTATAAGGAATCGTTATATGCATTCCGGCATAGTTGGGCAACCATAGCTCAAAATGAATGCGGTGCGTCTTTGGCTGAGGTCGATTTTGGATTGAACCATTCCATGAACAGGATGGCAAGAGTATATGTAAAAATTGACTATTCACCAGCATGGACTCTTAATGAGAAAGTTATTGATTTCATTTTCTTCTCAGACAAGGAGTCAAGAGAAAAGTCTCGAGAGAAAAGCAAGACATTCGAGAGGATTTCCAAATACAACAATGTTCGAGCTGAGGCATATTTAATGGGCAAAAAACTCTGTGCTCTCGAAGATACAGGTTTCTCAAATGTTGACCAGATAATGGATAAGCTTGTGACTCTACTCCCTAAAAAGGTGAGAAATACAAGAGTTCAGTTCAAAATAACCAATGTTGACAAGAACCTCACTCAGATGTATCAGCGTCTGGTGCCATAGTATTTTCTTTTTACCGATAAAAAAACTCAGATATAGCCTTGTGCCATATCTGAGTTTCTTCGTTTATTGTTTATTTACCCAGAAGATAGTTTTGCTGAATGCTTGCTAACTTCTGTAAGTCAATAAGCCTGTATCGCTTCTTGCCTGGTGATATTCTGACTGGCTCTAAGTTACCACTTCTCACCCATCTTTCAACATCAGCTCTACCAAATAACTTGTAAGCCTGAGCTTGACTTATCTCCAGTTGACCTTTTTCGACTTGATGTATTCTTAATGCAACTTTTGTTGCCAGCATATCAACGAACTGTTCAAATGTGACAGTCTTATCTGAAAATTGAAGTGTTGTATTATCGTCCATATACTTATGATTTTTTGTAAGGGCATGGAGGGACTACCCTCGTGCCAGATTCAATTCTGCCGCAAAGGTAGCCCACAAAAACCATAAGTGTGCGTATAGCAGCTATATAGGATTCCGTATATAGTTGTTATATAGCCCTGATATTTGCAGATAATAGGATTGCTTGCATTTTACAGACATTCTTTCAACTTCTTTATAAATACGTCACAACTGTCATAAAAGCCAATGCCATCGTCAAGAATGTTAGAGTTTGGCTTCTTTCGAAGGTTAGCAACTCTTGCTTGCGATAATCCGCAGCGCAGTTGGCTTGCTCGTAGAGGTTCGTTGTTGACAGACGATGATACCAGTTTGTGGTTTTCCATAATCTTCTGCCACGAATAAGGAAGAAGTCCATGTTCACGTAGTTTCCCGAAGAAGATGGCCACATATCTGTTGACTGTTGCCTGAAGAGGAACTTGCAGCCGACATTCAAACAGATCCCTGATGCTGTTTTCTGTCACCTCTGACTTAAAAAGACTTGTTGACCTGACGAAGTTAGTAATGAGACTTATCTGTCCATCACTGAAATGAGCCAGACACACGGGTTCTGGCTCTTCAAGATTCTTTCCTTTATTGAACAAGGCATCCATTAGAAGAAAGTCCTTCTCCTCAAAAACGTCCTTTGAGAAGAAGGCATCTACAAGGTCACGGCGTTCTTCCAGAAGCTCCTTCAGAGCAAACACATGCATGACATGAAGTCTGATGTCGGCTTCACGAATGCTTAAACATGGAAGGTGATAGTAGATGAAATCATTCACATACCGAGAATAAGATTTCTCGCCATTGAGGATTTCTGACTGGTACTGCTCATAGGCA
>JAFTEV010000090.1 GCA_017453465.1 Bacteroidaceae bacterium
ACAACATCTGTTACTTTCCAATTGGGATCATCTGGAAGCAGTATCGACTGTAGGATTTCTTCTGCTGATTTCATACAGCATGCAAAGGTACAATATCTATTGCGAATTACCGCCTACCAACACAAAATCTTGCAGAACCGAAAATGGAAACGCTGAAACCCATACATGCAGTGCATGGGGCGGTTTCCAGCATAATTCCTTAACATGGACAACCTATTACTACAAGCACGTTACATTTAATGCCAACGGAGGAACGGGCAGCATGTCTGACCAGACTATTGAGAACAGCGGCACGCTGACCGCCAACGCTTTCACCCGCACGGGCTACACCTTCGCTGGCTGGAATACCAAGGCCGACGGCACGGGTACGGACTACAGCAACGGAGCAGCAATTACTGCCACCGAAAGCAGCAAAGGCCCTGTGACCCTCTATGCCAAGTGGACACCTGTGAACTACACCATCAGTTACGACCTCGACGGCGGTAGTGTTGCTTCGGCCAATCCTACAAACTACACCATTGAGAGCGATGCCATCACACTGAACAATCCTACAAAGGACGGCTATACCTTTGCGGGATGGACTGGCACTGGCCTCGGCTCTGCCACTACATCGGTAACCATTGCAAGCGGTTCTACTGGCAATCGCTCATACACTGCTACATACAATGCCATTCCTACTTACTCGGCTACATGGGATGCTACGGATGCAGAGAAGGACAAATGGGCTATCAGCCCTGCCACTCCTGCCGAGGGTGATAAGGTCACTGCCACCTACAGCGGCTCGCGCCACGTGAAGAGCGTGAAGTATGTGAAAACTGAAATAGCAGGTGAATATTTCACAGTAAATGGCGGTGGAACCAAGGTGGTATTCTCTCAGGGTAACCTTCAGGCAACATACAATGGTTCTTCATGGACATGGGCATTTGCTGACCATCAGTATGACTACATCGGCAATGCAGAAGGAAACACCAAGGTGACTGACGCTACTCCGTTCGTATCAGGCTACAGTGGTACCTCAACCACCGTTGACCTCTTCGGTTGGGTAGGTGCATCAAGTAATTGGACAGATGTCAACATGTATGGTATCACCTCTTCAACCGCAACCAACAACACAAATGGCTATGGCAATGTAGCCACCGAAAGCCTTAAAGCAGAGTGGAACTCAACCAACCTGACCATCACCAACGCAGGTGGTTATACTTGGCGCACCCTCACTGGTGGCTCAGGCGGTGAGTGGGAATATATCTTCAGCACCCGCGCCAGCGGCGCCACCGTAAACGGCACAGCTGACGCCCGCTATACCCATGCCACCATCAATACCGACGGCACCGCCGTCAATGGTATGATACTCTTCCTCGACGGCTGTACGATTAATGCAGGCTCAGCCACCACATGGGGCGCAATCAATAAAAACAGCAAATGGGGTACCAAATGTACCACCGCTCAGTGGACTCATCTCGAAGAATTGGGCTGTGTATTCCTGCCGGTCGCAGGCTACCGCAATGGTTCGACGGTGTACTATGCCGACTCGTACGGCCTCTACTGGTCTAGTTCGCCCGACGCGTCGAATGTTAACTACGTCTTCTACGTGGACTTCGATTCGGGCAATCTGGGTACCGCGAGCAACGGCAATCGCAACCGCGGACGTTGTGTCCGCTTGGTTCGCGTATATTAGGGAGTGTCGCCAAATATTAAGAAGCTTTATAACTGTTTGAATTGTAATACGATAGATTTTTTTGTACCTTTGCAAGGGATAATAAAAATCCCCCCAATCACCGTGGAAAAGTGAAAAATTGGGGGAATCACAAATGTGATAACGATGGCAAAGGTACAACATATTTCTGGAATAACCAGGAGATTACCCTTCGAGGATCTCGACTTTTATGATCTTTTTCGAATTACGTTCGAAAACAGTGAGCTAGGACGCATGAAACGTCTTCTTCCCCTGCATGAGATGGCCGTGAACTTCGGTCTGGTGAGTAACCTGTATGAACTCAAGCGTGGCCGCAAGCCCTTCTTCAGTGCTGAAGGGAAGGTGGCATTGATGTTCCTGAAGATGCATACTGGGCTGAGTGCCCCGAAATTACTGGAACAACTGAACGGTAA
Organism: Bacteroidaceae bacterium; assembly: GCA_017453465.1. GTDB lineage: Bacteria > Bacteroidota > Bacteroidia > Bacteroidales > Bacteroidaceae > Minthosoma. The sequence continues at coordinate 2,107 of JAFTEV010000090.1, forward strand.
CATCCACTATCAGATATTCTGCGACATCTCAATCAACCCATTGCGCCCTTTGACGAACTACAAGCTGATAGATGACATAGCCTCTGAACTTGCGGACAAGCTGAAGATTCAGCAACAGCAGGACATACTTGCAGAAGCGTGGAAGCCGTACATGAAAGACCTGGATACATTCTACACGGATGCGACGTGCTATGAGAGCGAGATGCGCTATCCGACAGACCAGAAGCTGCTGTGGGAGTGCTGCGAGAAGGCATATTCAATAATGTGTACGGTGTGTCAGCGTCTTGGGATTCATCGCCCGAGGACGAAGTACCTTGATGTAGAGAAGGCAAATCTGACTTATGTGAAGCAGCGCAAGCACAACAAGTCGCAGCAGCGGAAGATAACCCGCCGCCTGATAAAGCTGCTGGGGAAGATATTGCAGGAAATCCGGAAGGTTTGTCGCGAGCATGAGTTGGAAGAAACACTGACGGACAAAGAGAAGAGCCCCATGGAAATCATCACGAAGGTGTATCGTCAGCAGAAGAACCACTTTGAGAATGACAACCCCAGAGAGAGCATTCCAGAGAGAATCGTGAGTGTTTCAAAGCCGTATGTGAGGCCTGTTGTCCGCGGCAAGGAAGTGAAGTCCGTGGAGTTTGGTGCCAAGTGCAACAACATCCAGGTCGACGGAATCTCGTTCATCGAGAAACTCTCCTTCAATGCCTTCAACGAGGGAACCAGGCTTGAGCACTGCATCAAGATGCACAAGCGCCTGTTCAAGGTCGACGCGAAGAAGATAGGCGGTGATACCGGGTATGCCAGTACAGCCAATCGCAACCTCTGCAAAGAGCTGGGCATACAGACATCGTTTGTCAGGCGTGGTTGCCCAACTAAAGAAAAGAATGGCAAGGACCATGTCAGACAGGAACTTGCCAGAGTCAGGGCTACAGCGATGGAAGGCTCGTTTGGAACTCAGAAGGAGCATTATGGCATGCGACGGATCAAGGCCAGGAAGAAGAAAACGGAAATCCTGTACATCTTCTTCGGCATCCACACAGCGAACGTGGTCCACTTGGCAGGGCGGCTGGCAGAACAAGAACAGGTCAAGGCAGCATAGAAAAAACTCAGACGATCAAGAAATGGAGTCCTCGGCAGAGAACTCCCTGTCGATAGTCGGCCAAAGTGACAAAAACATCACCAAAATGATGGTAAGACTGCTGAAAAACGCAATGCCAGCAAGGCTGAAGCCTAAACGTGTCAATGGCAAAGCCTCATGCCGAACTATTCAAGAAGAATTAAACGACAAACCCTAAGTAAGGCGGGCACTTTTGATGCCCTGTTCGACAAGTTCCGTTCTTATCTCGACAGCAAGGGACTTTCTTTCAATGAAGGCAAGATTATCGATGCCTCTTTTGTGGAAACTCCCAGGCAGCGCAACACCCGTGAAGA
>JAFTEV010000022.1 GCA_017453465.1 Bacteroidaceae bacterium
AAAGAGATTCTCATCCATCGGTCTCCTGTATATCGTCGTTTTCTTCATGATTACGTCGTTTGGTACTGCAAAGGTACAAAATTATATCGAATTATCGTCAGAAATATCCGACTGTCAGTTAATTAATTTTTAGAACATCCCATAAAGTATTGGTTTTAATTGATTGATTGGCATAATTCAATTCAATAGTAAAATAGACAACACGTTCAAGAAGAACATTATTACTACCACGATACATGGAAGCCCAATCCAAATTAAGCGGGTTGTTATCATCAAAATCACCATTATAAGCATCAAATCTTTGAGACAGAATCATATTTCCTTCAGTGTCAACCAAATCAAAGCCGACGTTTTTACCACTGACTTTACTAAAACCCAACTCAAATGAAATTGTTACAATATCTTTTGAACGAATATTGTTGTTGAGCAGTTCCACTTGACATCCTCCGATATTTCCAAAATAAAAAATGCCATCTTGTACATAAGGAGTTTGAGTCCACTGTCCCGTCCAAGTCATTTTGCCAACAGAGCCTTCAATTGTATAAGGGCTTGTTCCTGTAATTGCATTGCTGAAATCAATGTCAACATTTGTGGTGACATCACCAGCCTCTGCCCACGCACCATTACTTCCCAGCAGTCCAGCTGCGACGAGAAGTGTTTTCAGAAAAGTAATTTTCTTTTTCATGTTGTTAATAAGTTTGGTTAATAAATAGGGTTAAAAGAAAAATGAGTTCCTTATCAACAACCGCCCAGCCCTGCGGCTATATATATAAATAATGTATGGGTATAAAAGAAGCGTAGAACTGGCGTGCCCTACATCTCCTTAAGTGAGGCTCTGGTAAACCTATGACAAAAAGATATAGTGATACAACAATCCCACGCTATTGCGTGGAGAAGTTCACCATGCCATCTTGTTGTCATTTTGAAATTTACCAGATTTCACTTAACAAGACGAGCATACGCTCCTCTAATTTTCAGTATGTCCTGACAATGCGCACCGACTACAGCCAACTACGCAAAGTCGCCGCAAATGTACGGACTTTTCCTTTCACATCCAAACAATTGAACGACTTTTTACAGATTTGTAGCATTATAATGCCACAATGAAAAGAAAAAACACCACAAATCAGCCACAAAAACAACCACAGATTGCGCAGATTACACAGATTTTGTGTACATTTGCAGCCAGAAACAATCTAAATAGCACTACTATGCCAACAGACGAACAGAAAGAAACCAAAAACCGCATCAACTACACAGTCATGATAGTGCGCGACTTCGGCAACGCCCACCACTTGAGTCCTCGTCAGGCACACAACTATCTGCGCCAGCATAAGGCCATGGAATACATCGAACAATTCTACGACGTAGAACATACGCTTGCGCCAGAGGACACCGTGAACACCCTCGGCATCATCAGCAAACGCAACGGAGGACAAGTGGCATGATTACACTCTATCATGGCTCCAATCAGGAAATCGGAGAGATTGACCTTTCCTGTGGTCTGCCCGACAAAGACTTTGGGCAGGGATTCTACCTCACGCACCTGCGTAAACAGGCTGAGCGCATGGCTCTTTCAAAGTGTCAGCGCATGAAAGGTGTGCCCACAGTGACTGTTTATGAATTTGACGAAGCAGAAGCACGGGCGGCAAAGCTCCGAGTGAAAGTGTTCGACAAACCTTCTGAAGCTTGGGCGCAATTTGTCACCAACAATCGTCACGCCTCTCGCACAGGCTTTACTCACCAGTACGATATTGTCGTTGGACCAATAGCAGATGACAGTATGGCTTTACAGTTCCGTCTGTATGAAGAAGGGTACATCACATTACGACAGTTGGCACGAAAGATTACCTTTCCGCAACAAAACAGCCAACACTTTTTTGCCACCAAGCGGGCAGCGGACCTTCTGCACAAAGTGGAAGTCTTCACCCTCTAAAAAAGCACATACTACCATGCGCGAACCAGAAACAAAAGAGCAGAAGTTCCTTATTGACGGCATCATTGCCGACCTTGCCTTCTACCTTGTCGAAGACAATGGCATGACAGTGAACGAAGCACTGAACACCGTCTATAATTCGGAGTATTACAATCTGCTGAACAACCTTGACACCGAACTTTATCTGCGCAGTTCCCTAAACAACTACCATTACCTGCGACGCGAACTGGACTACGGTAAATCGTAGTCCTTATTTTTTTCTGGACAACGAGGAAAACGGCTATGGAGTCCTAATCTGCCCATCGCCTTTGATGATCCACTTGTATGTGGTGATTTCCTCCAGGGCCATGGGGCCACGGGCGTGGAGCTTCTGGGTGGAGATACCAATCTCGGCACCGAGGCCGAACTGCGCGCCGTCGGTGAAGCTGGTGGGGGCATTGTGATAGACACAGGCGGCATCTACGGCTTGGAGGAAGCGGGCAGCGGTGGCTTCGTTTTCGGTGACGATGCACTCCGAGTGGCCAGAGCCGTACTGACGGATGTGCTTCAGAGCCTCGTCCAGCGAGTTTACTGTCTTGATAGCCAGCGAGTAGGACTGAAACTCTGTGCCGTAAGTTTCTGCCGTAGCGGGCTTCAGCAACGCTTCGGGATAGTGCCCACTGAGTGCCGCCAAAGCAGCATCGTCAGCATAAATCAGCACGTGGCTCTGCTCCAGTGGTGCACAAAGCTGGGGCAGGTCCGCCAAGCGGTCTGCATGGATAAGAGTGCAGTCCAGCGCATTGCAGACACTCACGCGGCGCGTCTTGGCATTGTTGATGATGCGCGCCCCCTTCTCCAGGTCGCCGTCCTTGTCAAAGTAGGCATGACAAACCCCTGCACCCGTCTCAATCACAGGCACAGTGGCCTCTTGCCGCACAAAGTCGATGAGCCGCTTGCTGCCACGCGGAATCACCAAATCCACCATCCCGTTAGCATGAAGCAACGCGGCTGTCGCCTCGTGCGTGGCGGGCAGCAGCTCGATGACGTGCTCGTTCAGACTGAACTGCTTCAACACATCTTTTATAATAGACACGATGGCACGGTTCGAGTCGTCAGCGTCCTTCCCGCCCTTCAGGATGCACGCATTGCCCGACTTCAGGCAGAGCGCAAACACGTCGAAAGTCACATTGGGACGCGCTTCATAGACAATGCCAATCACACCGAAAGGCACAGAAATGCGTGTCAGTTCCAGTCCGTTAGGCAACACGTGGTGCTTCAGCACACGCCCCAGCGGAGAGGGCAGTGTGCTCACCTTCCGCGTGTCGCCGGCAATGCCCTCGATGCGTGCAGGGGTCAGTTTCAGTCGGTCGTACATCGGGTTGGCCTCGTCCATCCGCGCCAAATCCCTGGCGTTGGCCTCCAGAATGGCGGGTGCTTGCTGAATGGCTGCATCGGCCACGGCGTTCAGCACGCGGTTGATGGTCTCGTTGTCTGTCGCCGCAAGGTCGAGCGACGCTTCCTTCACTAAATCAAAAATTCTGTGCATGGCGTATTGTCTCTGTCGTTCATAAGTTTCACAAGAATATCGTCCCGTTTTCCGTTGGCGATGATGACGTTGATGCCCGCCTCGGCAGTCTTGGTGGCCACCGATGACTTCGACTGCATTCCGCCCCTACCGCCCGATGACTTCGTGTTCTGGATGTAGTCGCTCAGGTCCTTCCCCGGCTTCACAATGCTGATGAGGTGGGAGTCCGGATTGGCAGGATTGCCCGTGTAGATGCCGTCGATGTTGCTCAGGATGACCAGCGTCTGCGAGTGGGTCATCTGTGCAATAAGTCCCGACAGCTCGTCGTTGTCGGTAAACATCAGTTCGGTCACCGACACAGTGTCGTTCTCGTTCACGATGGGCAGGACTCCGTTGTCCAGCATCACGCGCATACAGTTCTCCTGATTCTTGCGGTGTTCGCTGTCCTGGAAATTCTCTTTTGTGGTCAACACCTGTCCCACGGCGATGCCGTATTCACGGAACAGCTCAAAGTAGCGGTTGATGAGTTTGGCCTGCCCCACAGCGGAGAAGAGTTGCCGCTGGTCCACCGAGTCGAGGTCGTGCTGGATGTGTTTCAGTTCGCCGCGTCCGCTGGCCACGGCTCCCGACGATACCAGAATGATTTCGTGTCCCTGTCTGCGCAGTTCCGCAATCTGGTCCACCAGTGCCGACATGCGGGTCACATCCAGCGACCCGTCACTGCGTGTCAGCACATTGCTGCCTATTTTGATGGTTATTCTCATTGTCGTTATTTCGTTTAGAGTTTAAAATTAAACACAGAGACACAGAGGCACAGAGAAAAAAGAATTGGACAACGTTTAATTCCTACCCTCCAATCTTTACGTTCAGTTGATTCTCTCTGAATAGTTCCAGCGCGTGCTGTTGCAGTTCCTCCGAGGGGGCTTCCAACTGGATGCCCTCTGGGTTGTAGGTCGTGCCCATGCGGGCGTGCTTTCCTTTGCCTACATCGTGATAGACCAGGAGGTTCACCACTTCGGGCGGCATAGGTAGGGAAGCCAGGAAGCGTGCACTTTCCGTCAGGTTTGTGTCATCCGCATTCACGCCGACAATCAGCGGAATGCGAATCCAGAACGGATGCCCCTTCCTGCTGATATACTCAATGTTATGCAGAATCCTTTCGTTGGGCACACGTGTAAACGCCTTGTGCCGCTCGCTGTCCATCAGTTTCAGGTCCACCAGCATCAGCTCGCAGCGTGCCGCCACCCTGCTGACGGTCTCTTCCGAGGCAAACAGCGTTGTATCTACCGTGCGGTGGAAGTGCCGCCTCCCCAGTTCATCGAGCAGTTCGCACAAGTAATCGGGGTGCATCAGCGGCTCACCGCCACAGAGGGTGACACCGCCGCCAGAGTCCTCCATCACCTTTCGCTCCTTTTCCACCACGGCCATCAGCTCTGCCATGTTCCATTCCTTGCCCGCCATCTCCAGGGCCAAGGTGGGGCACTCGTCCGTGCAGCGTCCACACAGCGTGCAGTGTCCCAGGTCCTTGATGCCGTCGGCTGTCAGCACAAGGTTGTGTTGCGGACACGCCTCCACACAACTCTGGCAACCGATACATTTCTTTCGCGTATAGAGCTTGACGGGCTGTTCGCTCAGCCCCTCCGGGTTATGGCACCACACACAGCGCAGGGGGCACCCCTTCAGGAAGATTGTGGTGCGGATGCCAGGGCCGTCGTTAATGGCGAAACGCTTGATGTCGAAGATATAGGACAATTTATAATTTGACAATTTTACAATTTACAATTTGACAATTCTTTTAAACGAAGCACCAGTGCTTTTCTTTCCAACACGAATGACACGAAAATTCACGAATACCATACAGCGTATGTATATTACACGTACAGCACCTTGGCGGTGCTACGAATTTCACGAACCATCCGGCAGACTTCGTGTCATTCGTCACCGTCGAGGTGCTTCGTGAACCATCAGCTCGGCGTAGCCAAATGAATACACCCCACATGGTCTTCGTGAATTTTCGTGTCATTCGTGTTTTCAAACATTGTTATCATTTTGCAGAGCAAAGCCCCAAATCAACAATTCCAGTAACTTAGATTTTTCACTTTTCACTCTTCACTTTTCACTTTATTACTCTTCCCCCAAGTAAATGTTCACAAGGGTCGTGATGTCGGAAACCGTCAGCTGGCCGTCGCCGTCAATGTCGTAGCGAGGCAGATAGATGCTGGCCTGGGACGGGTCAAGATACGTTGCAATCAGGAGGGAAATGTCTTCCACCGTGATGCGTCCGTCGTCGTCGAGGTCGCCCAGCAGTCCGGCGTAGGCACTGAGCACCGAGGGCGTGTTGACATTGCGGGCCAACGGCGTGGGGCGTTCCAGCACTGTGCCCGTCAGGGCTGCATCGGGATAGCGGCCATAGGTCTGCAAGGGGCCATGCTCCGTGTATTCCAGCTGGTCGCTGTAGAGCAACTGCCCGCTTTCGTCGTACTTCGACAGCATCACAATGCCCCCTTCCTTCGCCAGTTTGAAGCTGGCATGAATGGCAGAGCCTATGTTGAGCAGCTTGTCACACCATACCTGCAAGTAGCCATGAGCGGGGATGACGGTGCAGAGCGCAGGGTCATCGGTCGGAATCTGATATTTCTGCGGCTTGGCAGCATTGTCGGTGAGGTAGCAGCCAGCCAAGTCTATGTCCTCGTCGGTCGTGTTGTACAGCTCCACCCAGTCGTCGCGCTTGAAGTAGTCACTCACATAGATGCCGTTGGAGGCCGACACCTCGTTCACCACAACGGGCGACGGCGTGAGTCCGGCTTCAGCCAGTTCCTCGTCGGTCATCTTCACCCACGTGGCGCGATACGAGACGGTCGTGAGGTTTGCAGGGACTTCAAACTGGCTGTACGGAGCCTTCAGGTTCTTTCCCGTCAGGTCGGTCCAGCCCTCAAACTTGTAGCCGGCGGGAGCCAGAGCCTTCACCGTGAGCGGGTGGAACATCTTGCCCTTCATCTTGCCTGTGGGCACCTCCACATTATTTATAATAATACGCCCGCCGTCGAATGCCACCTGCTTGCCCTCCTCATTGCGGATGTAGCTGGAGAGGTTCAGCGTGACGGCCTTGGTGCTCTTCACGCCCATCGGCGTGTATGCCTTCAGCGTGTTGAACATGGCCAGCTGGCGGGTAGAACTCAGCTTCGAGGTGATGTTTGCAGCCGAGTTGTTGCAGTTCGCGCCAGTCAAGCCCATGCCCAGGTTCATGTAGTCGCGCATTTCGTTCACAATCTCCTTCACGCGGGTGGGGTCGAAGACCGAGCCGCCCACGATGCAGTAGGTATCGACAAACTGGCGGCGGAACTGCTCGTTCTGCAACATCTGCAAGAAGATGGTGACAAACTTGATTTCCTCCTTGATGCGGTCGCCCGTGGCCCAGGGGGTCACCTGCACGTAGTCGTACTCATCTGTTTCGGGGTTGTAGTAATAGTCATACTTGCCATACAGCTCGCTGAACGTGTGGTTCTTCTTGTTGGCAAACGTGATGAAGGGTGAGGGCGACGACCCCTCGCCGTCGTTGGCAAAGGCAAAGTCGAGGTCGAAAATCACAAAGTGGAACTTGCCGTCCTCGCGGTCGCGGAAACCCTTCACGTTGTTCTGTGGCCAGTCGGTGTTGTTGAGGTACAGCTCTACCGCCATGTAGTTGATGTACTCGTCAATGTCCACCATCTGGCAAATCTGCTGATATACAGCGGGGTCGGCAGCATTGGCCGAAAGTTCATACCACTCCAGGAACTTGTCCTCCGTGCCCGTCATCTGCACGTAGCCGCTGTCGGGGCCAATCTCGAACTGGTCCATCTGGTCGGGGTCGATGTTGTAGTTTGTCTGCGCATAACGCTTGTTGTTGGGTTCGCGCATATTGAGCACAGCGTAGTAGCTGCCGTTGAGGAACACGTGCACGGGCTTCCATGCCTGTCCGTCAACATACAGCCCAGAGCGGCGCACCAGCTCCTGCAGGGCAGCATCCTTCAGACGCTGGCTGGTGTCGTTGCCGCCATTGCGCACCTGCAGCACGCGGTGCTTCAGTCCCGGCTTCGAGTCGGAGAAGAAGTCATAGTCCAGCGTGTTCTTCCCCATGTAATACTTCGCTGCCTTCAGCTTGAAGGAGTGGGGAGTCCACGCACGGCTCCATCCGCCGCACATCGCCATGTCCACCTCCTGGTTCACGGCCTGGCTGCCGTCCAGCAGGATGTACTCAAAGTTGGCAGGGCGGTCCCAGTCCATGTTGCCGTTGAAGTTCCAGCTCTGCCCATTGCCGGGCCTGCCGTTGGGTCCATATTCAAAGAGACCCCGCTCCCAGTCGTGCAGGTTGTCGTCGTCTGTTGCCACCGACACGATGGGGAAGACATACGCCTTGCCGTCGGTGATGAACGTGCGCGTAGTCACCTCGCTGGGCAGATAGCCCGTGCGGAAAGCGCGTGCACGCACAACGGTGTTCTTCTTCAGCTCAAGGGGCGACTTGTATTCCTGCCCGTGGTCGGGCGTAGGCGTAGAGCCGTCGGTGGTGTAGCGGATGGTTGCGCCCGCAGTGGCCTTCAGGCTCACCTGCTGTCCGCTGCTGACGAAGGCCGTCTCCACATCGAAGACGGGGGCTGCCAGCTGGCGTGTGGCAAACTTCGACCCCGCATTGCTTGCGCCCGGCGTGGGCGTATAGGTGGTAGCCCACAGGTTGCCGCCATTGGTGCGACGGGCGTATGAGGTGCGGCCAATGGCCTGCGGATAGGTTTGGCTGGCAATGACCTGCTCGCCGTCTGTCAGCATGATGAGTCCGCCCTCGTAGCTCAGCTTGAAGTCCACCTGCCACGGCGCATAGACATCGTGGTGGTCGAAGTAGATGGCCTTGAAGCCCTTGGCGGGCACCACATTGTCGTCGGCCCGCTCGTTCAGCCGGAACTTCTTCAGGTCCAGCGAGTCGTCGGTCACATACAGCCCCTCCAGGCTGAAATCCTCGGTTCCCGCGTTGTAAAGCTCCATCCACGAGCCATAGTTGATGGAGGGGTCGAGCACCACGTCCACGTTGCAAGCCATGATTTCGTTGATGACAACCTTCTGGGCCCTTGCCGCCGTCGCCAGCAGACACAGCAGTCCTGCTGTCAATACCTTGTTTTTCATTTGATATGCGCTTTTGCTAATTTGGCTGCAAAGGTAACTATATTCTTTCAAACGGACAAACTTTTTAATCCACGGATTGCACGTATTCTTGTAGAACACGCATTTTTCGCCGCGAACCATTCGCCACGAAGCCAATGGCGACGAATTTTTTCATCACTGTGACTCAGATGGAGTTTCTGTCCCCATGCACTCGCAGCCAAGTCCCGCCGAAGTGCCACTTCGTTCCCCATGCAGTGAGAACCGATTACCACTGCGGTGGTAATGTTTTACCATCATGGTGGTAAACTTTTACCACCATAGCGGTAATGTTTTACCACTGCATTGAAAACACTGGTAAACCTGAACGACAGAAATCTTCTACGCATTTATTCATGAAAATTCATGGTCAATTCATGGCAATTCATGTTAAAAAAGACCCCAACATGTTTTTTATTCGACATGAATTTCCATAAATAATTATTTATAAACCATTTCTGTTCAAAAAGAAGGCTTTATGTCAAAAAGACTCACCATTTGAAGCACTTTTGTTCGTCTTTTACACTTTTTACGCGCAAACAACACGTAAATACAAAACTTTTCGTACCTTTGCAGCCGATATAACACTTTAAATACGTATTTATTATGGCAAGACCCATCAGAGAGACCCCCGTGCTGAAGGGCGAAGATGCTTTCAATTTCGAGATGCGAAGGCTGGAGGTGGAGAACAGGACACCAGAGGAACGTGCCGAGGCTCGCAGGAAGTTCCAGGAGCAAGTTGCCGAGGCCAGTAAACATATTCAATGGTGCTGGTAGGTGCTATGCAGCTCGTTCCCCTTACGCCCGATTATCCGCTCGTCGCTTTTGACTGCGGCGACGATGACCTCAACAGGTTCCAGCTCGACGATGCAAAGCATGCGCAAGAACTTCGCATTGCCAATACGTTCATCCTTGAAGACGAACATACGCGGCTTATGTTCTTCGATATGATGGATGTAGAATAATCCCCTTTCCCCATCTTGAAACCATAAATAGTGTAAGCAGAGCAAAAGAATGGCCACAAAATGAGACGATATCAATAATTTGATTACTCACTAAGCACACGAAAGTGGCAAAACGTAACACTTTCGCCCACCTTTTGTCACTTTTTACACGCAAACGGCTTGTAAATACAAAACTTTTTGTACCTTTGCAGCCGATATAACACTTAAATACGTATTTATTATGGTATCAGTAGCATTCAAGAACCGCACACGCGACGAAGTCATCGCCGCCTTCCGCGAGTCCATTCGCAAGAAGAACGAGTGGATAAAGGAATCGGACGAAGAGTTTAAGAGAATCCGTGAAGAGCGCAGACAATTGGCTCTATGAATCCGCTCGACCTTGCATACATCAACCGCCTTGCGCCCTATAAGGTCTGGACGGAGAACGGTCGCGACTACCTCGTTGAAACCAGTTACGATCTGCTGTTCAGGATTGGTTTCATGGACGATTACTCCATTTGGCAGAGCGGTGCCTACCAGTTTTACATCAACAACGAAAGTCATCGACCGTCGCCCAGCGACGAGAAACTGAAGGCCACCATCTTCCGCATCATCGAGGCATTCTTCGCCGCCAATCCCGACATCCTGCTATATATCTGCGAGACGGGCGACGGGCGACAGGCATTCCGCAGTCGCCTGTTCGTCCGGTGGTTCAACAACTATGCAGGCCGCGATGCCTACGTCATGCAGACGGCTGAGGTGCAGGAGGGCAAGACCCGCAACTTCGCTGCCCTCATCGTGCAGAAGTCCAACCCCCGACTGAAGGAAATCCTTGCAGAGTTCGACGAAACAATCAGCATACTGACCGACAAACCCGAATAATAGAGTAATCCACCCCATGCCCCGCAGAGAGTTAAATATTGAAAAACCAGTAAAAAGAATGGCCAGAATGTTTGGTCATCCTGATAATTTGATTACACACTCTCTCTCAGGCGCTCGCCAATAATACACCTTATTATTTTATGCGCGGGTCGCCCGCGTCAATATACGGCTTTTCTTGCCTCCGTGCAAGGGAAGCCCGTTTGTTTTTTTGTCCCCGTCTGACGGTGACATCTTGTCAGGCAGCATGACCCTCGAAAGTTTTGAAAACCACGTCCTGCCAACTGACAATCCGACTCAGGAACAATTCATTTAAGTATTAATCAATAAAAACAAAAACAGCAATGAAAAGAAAATTACTTTCTATCCTCGCCCTGCTGCTGATGGCAACGACGGGCGCGTGGGCACAAGCAGACCAGCCACTGACCCTTGAGGCCAGGAAAGATGGAGTGACGGTAACGATGCAAGATCTCGATGGAACGTATAAAAAGATATCCCCTGAAGGGACTGAGGAGTCTGGGGATATATGGGACGTTGAAAATAAAATTACCTTGAACGAAGGCGACATCCTCCAGTTATACTATGATGAAACTGGAGACTTCCAGATTCAGTGCAGTGATGGTGGCTGCTATATCTATGGTAACATCATGAGTCTGGCATATAAGGAAGAATATGAAGGAAAGACAGATCTAAACGAAAAAAGTTTCAAAGGACTGTTTTCTGGAAATGCCAACCTGTATAACCACCCCACCAAAGCGCTGGTTCTACCTGCCACGACGCTGACAGAAGAGTGCTACAAAGAGATGTTCAAAGAATGCACGAACCTGACCATCGCGCCTAAGCTGCCCGCCATGGTGCTGGCAGAAAGATGCTACGAATGCATGTTTGACGGCTGCACGAGTCTGACCACTGCGCCCAAGTTGCCCGCTGAGACACTGGTAAATGATTGCTACTATCACATGTTTGACGGCTGCACGAACTTGAATACTGTGACTTGTCTTGCTACTGATATTTCTGCCAACAACTCAACGATAAGTTGGCTCTCTGGAGTTAGCTATGAAGAAGGAAAGTTCTTGGGGGTATCTTCCACCCAATGGTGGCGAGATGATAATGGCATCCCCAGCAGTTGGGAGACTGTAGACTATGAAGAAATAGAACTAACCGACGACGAGAGCCTCTTGGACGTATTAAATGATAATGCAGATAAGACAATCTGGGTGAACTACACTCGCACGTTCACTGCCGGCAAGCCCTCGACGGTGTGCCTGCCATTCGCATACGTTCCGAAGGCGGGCGAGAAGTTCTACACCTTTGCAGGCATCACGAAGGAGGATGGCAACTATATCGCCAACATGATGGAAGAGGACGGAACAAGGCTCTCTGCCAACACACCATATCTATACGTGCCATCGGAAACGGGCATCACTTACTTCAGTGGCACCTACGCCATAGGAGACAACTTCGACGCCAATGATACAGAAGATGGCGACTGGATATTCAGAGGCACCTACAGAGGTGAGGAGTGGTACGACGAGCCGACGGGCATCTACGGCTTCTCGGCACAGGACGCTAACGACGGCATCACGCAGGGCCAGTTCGTGAAGGTGGGCGAATACGTCCGCATCAAGCCCATGCGCTGCTATCTGATGTATAAATACGGCGACGAGGACTACGCCGAGGCTCGCGTAAGGACACCGCGCAATGCAGCCAAAGAGGAGACGCTGCCCGAAACCATCAGCGTGCGCCTGATTAGTGCCGACGGCGTGGTGACTGGCATCGGCAGTCTGCACGCAGATACGGGCGAGGTGACACTGGACGATGCTGCCTGGTACTCTCTCGACGGCACACGCTTCAGCAGCAAGCCCACCCGCAAGGACATCTATATCAACAATGGCAAAAAGATTGTAGTAAAATAAAGACAAAGGAGGACATAACCATGATAAAGAAGAATTATCAGAAGCCCGCAATGAAGGTAGTGAAACTTCAGCAGTTACAGATGCTTTGCAGCAGCCCAGGTATCCGCACGCTGCGGGGCCACGCCCAGAGCGGCGAGGAAACCGAGGACACCTGGTACGACCTGGAGTAAAGCAACGACTGACGGCTCGTCGCAACGGCCAAAAGTTTCTGAAAGTACGTCGCCGAATAGTTGGCGACGTACTTTTTGCCTTTTTAAACAGGCCGTGGTCAAGTGGTTCCGTTTGTGAGGCTTTCAGAAAGAGGGGGAGCAGCAGAAACGAGGCCAACTTTTCTGCTTGGAAAAACATTTTAGGGCAGTATTGCAGATAATCGCGATTTTTTTTGTACCTTTGCCGTCAAATCCAGTGCTATGAGCGACGAGAACAATACTTTTGATGAGAACGAAACCTTCGACGAGGCAGCATCCGTAGAAGAAAACGAAACACTTGAGGACATGGGCGAAACCGAGCCAGTCGGCTCTGCCAAGTTGCCCCCACAGTCGGACTACGACCCGACGACCATGACCAACAGCATCACCCACCACCTTTCGGGCATGTATCAGAACTGGTTTCTGGACTATGCCAGCTATGTGATTCTGGAGCGTGCCGTGCCCCACATCATGGACGGCCTGAAGCCCGTGCAGCGGCGCATCTTGCACAGCATGAAGCGCATGGACGACGGACGCTACAACAAGGTGGCCAACATCGTGGGCCACACCATGCAGTTCCACCCCCACGGCGATGCCAGCATCAAGGACGCGCTGGTGCAGATGGGGCAGAAGGAACTGCTCATCGACTGCCAGGGCAACTGGGGCAACATCCTGACGGGCGACGATGCGGCTGCGGCCCGATACATCGAGGCTCGCCTCTCGAAGTTTGCGCTCGACGTGGTCTTCAATCCCAAGACGACGGAATGGAAACTCTCCTACGACGGCAGAAACAAGGAACCCATTGCCCTGCCCGTGAAGTTCCCCCTGCTCATTGCCCAGGGCGTGGAGGGCATTGCCGTGGGTCTGTCGTCCAAGATATTGCCCCACAACTTCAACGAGATATGCGAAGCCGCCGTCAGCTACCTGCACCACGAACCTTTCCAGCTCTACCCCGACTTCCTGACGGGCGGCTCGGTGGATGTGTCGAAGTACAACGACGGACAGCGCGGCGGCTCGGTCAAGATACGTGCCAAGATAGAGAAGCAGGACAACAAGACACTGGTGATTCGCGAGATACCCTATGGCAAGACGGCTGAATCGCTCATCGAGACCATCACCAAGGCTGTGGAGAAAGGCAAAATCAAGGCTCGCAAGATAGAGGACAACACCGCCTCGGAGGTGGAAATCGTGGTTCACCTCGTGCCCGGCGTGAGCAGCGACAAGCAGATTGACGCGCTCTATGCCTTCACCGACTGCGAGGTGTCCGTCTCGCCCAACTGTTGTGTCATCGACGAACGGATGCCAAAGTTCCTCACCATCAGCGACGTGCTCCGCAAGTCGGTAGATTACACCAAGTTCCTCATCAGGCGCGAACTGGAAATACGCCGGGGCGAGATTCTGGAACAGCTCCACTTTGCCAGCCTCGAAAAGATATTCATCGAGGAGCGCATCTACAAGGGACGCGAATTTGAGAATGCGCCCGACATGGACCACGCCGTGGCATACGTGGACAAACGTCTGGAGCCTTTCAAGCAGGACTTTGTGCGCGAGGTCACCCGTGACGACATCCTCCGGCTCATGGAAATCAAGATGGCGCGCATCCTGAAGTTCAACAAGGACCGTGCCGACGAACTCATTGCCAAAATGAAGGCCGAGATAGAGGAAATAGACCGCGACCTGGCCAACCTGGTCGAGGTGACGGCCAACTGGTTCCGCTATCTGCAACAGAAGTACGGCCCCGACCACCCGCGCCTCACCGAGATTCGCAACTTCGACACCATACAGGCGGCTACCGTGGCCGAAGCCAACCAGAAACTTTACATCAACCGTGCCGACGGCTTCATCGGCACGGGGCTGAAGAAGGACGAATTTGTCTGCAACTGTTCCGACATCGACGACGTAATCATCTTCTACAAGGACGGTACCTACAAGGTCATCAAGGTGGCCGAGAAAATCTTTGTGGGCGAGACGGAAAAGTCGAAGAAGGAGAAGCGCAAGGTGGAAATCATCCACATCGCCGTCTTCAAGAAGAACGACACACGCACCATCTACAACGTGTGCTACAAGGACGGCGAAACGGGCGTGACCTACATCAAGCGTTTCAACGTGCCAGCCGTCACACGCGACCGCGAATACGACGTGACGATGGGCACGCCGAAGTCGAAGATAACCTGGTTCTCGGCCAATGCCAACGGCGAGGCGGAAATCATCAAGATTACGCTGAAGCCCCACGAAAAGCTGAAGAAGCTGGTCTTCGAGAAGGACTTCAGCGAAGTGACCATCAAGGGGCGCGGAAGCCGTGGCAACCAGGTGACGAAGAACGACATCTTCCGCATCCAGCTGAAAGCCCACGGCGGCAGCACCCTGGGCGGACGGCAAGTGTGGTGGGACCCCGACGTGCAGCGCATCAACTACGACGAGCACGGCACGCTGCTGGGCGAGTTCCACAACGAAGACTCCATCCTCGTGGTGCTGAAGAACGGCGACTTCTACCTCACCAACTTCGACCTCAACAACCACTACGAGCAGAACATTCTCCGCATCGAGAAGTTCAACGCCAAGAAGGTGTGGACAGCCGTGCTCTGGGATGCCGACAACCAGAACCTGCCCTACATCAAGCGTTTCTACATGGAGGCCACCAACAAGAAGCAGAACTTCCTCGGCGAGAACCCCAACAGCCAGCTCATCCTGCTGACCGACACCTACTATCCGCGCCTGCAGGTCAACTACAGCGACCCCAACTTTGCCCGCCCCTCGGAAGAAGTGGATGCCGACACCTTCATCGCCATCAAGGGCTTCAAGGCAAAGGGCAAGCGACTCACTACCTTCCCGCTGGACAGCGTGGTCGAACTGGAGCCTGTGCGCTTCCCCAACCCAGAAGAAGTGGAAGACACGACGGCAGAAGACGAGCAGCCCGACGTGGTGGACCCCGATGAGGGGAAGTCGGACAGCGACATCCGCGACGAAATCACCGGACAACTGAAACTCTTCTGATGCGCTATACATTATTTATAATAATAGAGGCACTGCTGGCCATTTGTGCATACGCCCAGACCGATTCGCTGCGTATGCACTCCACGCTGTATGGCTTCGGCCTGGCCAATGTGCTCGACTCTTACCTCTCGCCCTACTCCTACAAAGGCATCGAGGCACGCATCATCCGCCAGACCGAGCGGCGCACGCGGATGTGGGGCGGACATATCTCCTACCACACGCAGATAGACGGCAATGCCTCCTACACCAAGAACCCCGCCAAGAATGTGAAGGAATATGCCGGAGGCATTCGCTACAGCAATGCCTGGCTCTACAACTTCGACGGCATGGGGCACTGGCACCTCGCCGCAGGGCTGGCCGCTTCGGGCTATGCGGGTGTCATCTACAACGACCGCAACGGCAACAACCCCGCCCAGGGCAAACTCGATGTGATGGTGGACCTGGCCGGGCAAGCCTCCTACCGCTTCCGGGTGGGCCGCCGCCACTGGCTGGCACGCTACAGCCTTGCCATCCCCTTCATGGGCGTGGCTTTCTCGCCGCAGTACGGGCAGTCTTACTACGAAGTCTTTTCGCTGAAGAACTACGACCACAACTGTGTCTTTGCCAACTTCGTCAACATGCCCTCCATGCGCCATCTGCTCAGCCTCGACATCCCCGTGGGGCACAATCATTTGCGCCTGGGCTATGCTGCCGAACTGATGCAGACGAAGTTCAATGGCATACGCTATCACAGCTATTCCCACAATTTCATGATAGGTTTCACTAAATACTTTATTCGGTTATGAGGTTAGGCGGTTTTGCGGTTAGGCGGTTGGGCGGTTTTGCGGTTGGGCGGTTTTGCGGTTGGGCGGTTCTGTTGCTGTGCCTTGCTTCCTGCGTGAAGGGCGAAGACACCAGCGACACGAAGCGAGCCAACTTTGAAGCCCTCTGGACACTCATCGACCAGCACTATTGCTTCTTCGACTACAAGCAGCAGTCCATCGCGCTCGACTGGAACGCTGTCCACAGCAAGTATGCCGCGCAGGTCAGCGAAGAGATGACCAACCAGCAGCTCTTCGAGGTGATGACCCACATGCTGGCCGAACTCCGCGACGGCCACGTCAACCTCGGTGCGGCCTTCGACTATGCCCGCAACTGGAGCTACTTTGAGGACTTCCCACAAAACTACAACGACTCTATCGTTCAGGCCACCTACCTCGGCACAGACTACCGCATCGCTTCTGGGCTGTACTACAAGGTGTTGCCCGACAACATCGGCTACATCCGTGTCCCCACCTTTGCCAATGCCATCGGCGACGGCAATGTCTCCGTCGCCCTGAACGAACTCTCCCTCTGCACAGGTCTCATCATCGACGTGCGCAGCAATGGCGGCGGCGAAATCACTAATGCACACACCCTGGCTTCCCACTTCATCAACCAGACAACCCTCATCGGCTACTCTTCCCACAAGACTGGCCCTGGCCACAACGACCTCTCGTCGCCCCATGCCCTCTACCTCGACCCCGCCACAGACGGCATCCGTTGGCAGAAGCCCTGCGTCGTGCTGACCAACCGCCAGACCTACAGTGCCGCCAACGACTTTGTGAAATGCATGAAGACCTCGCCCCTCGTCACCCTCATGGGCGACCAGACAGGCGGCGGTTCAGGTATGCCCTTCACCAGCGAGTTGCCCAATGGCTGGAGTGTCCGCTACAGTGCCGTCATCTACTACGACCCGCAGATGCAGCACACCGAGTTCGGCATCCCGCCCGACATCCCGCTACAGATGTCAGGCACCGACACTCGCCGGCAGCGTGACACCTACATCGAAAAAGCGCGTGAATACTTAAGGGACAGAGAATTAGTCCTTAGATAGTCTTGATTAGCCATGCCCTCAAGATGGGGTCGGCAATGAAAATGCCATCGGGCGTAATGTCGATGATTTCCTTTTCCAGCAAAGCCTCCCTGATGCGAGCCACATTTGAGGATGCCCCCAGATTATAGGTTGTGCGAATAGCGGCGGTACCAAAATCCTTGTGGATGTCATGAATGACCGCACGCAGAAAGTTCATCTGATAAGTAGTCAGCCGCTCCGTTTTTTCCATGAAAAGCGGCGTGTTTTCGTTCAGCAAGTCGGTGTAGCCAGCCTGCAAGTCTGTTTCAGTGGTTTCTTTGCCCTTCGTGTTAATCAAGGTATAGAAGGCCAACTGCTGCACGTATGATGAATGGTTTTCCACCATGCTGCATAGCCTTTCGGCCAGTTCTGCCCGCAGCCATTTCCCCTCCTGCTCATATCGGCCACACAGGTATGGTATCCATTCCTTGGTTGGAATCACATCCAGATACATCGTTGTTCCAAATTTGTAGAAAGGGTTGCTCCGCTGCTGAAACAATGCACCCATCATGTGCTTCTTGCTGCCATACAGACAGTAAGACACATTCTGCTGGTGTTGCCATACGGTGCGGATTCGTTTCTGTATAGACATTGAATCGGGGAACTCGCCTATTTGCTGAAACTCATCGATGCACACCACGATGTGGTAGTTATTCTTCTTGGCAATCAGCTCTGGCAGTTCCAGAATCTCCTCTGGCTTGTAGGTCTGAGGAGTTATTCCCAAGGAAATGCTGAAATCCTGATTAGGCTCTGGAGAAAAACTGATGCGTGGCACCAGCCGCGACAAAAAATCCTGTGCATACTGCTTCCATTCGTCCAGCTTCGATGCCGTCTGCTTCAGTACGGCTTCAGCCAGCGCATTGTAGAAATCATATTCACTACGGCATGAAAAGATGTCAAGATGCACCACTCTTATATGCTCGTTTGCAATCATCCCTGCTACACGCTTCACCAACGATGTCTTGCCTATGCGACGTGGTGAAATCAGAATCGTATTGACTCCATAGCGCATATAGGAAGACAGCTTCTCTATTTCGGCTTTCCGCCCGACAAAGTGTTCCGATCCTACGGACACACCATAAACAAATGGCTTATTCATGAGTTGAAAATCTTTCTATTTGGGCGCAAAGATAACAACTTTATTTTGCTTACACAAGTTTGTGTCACACAAATTTGTGTCACACAAACTTGTGTGACCTCTCTCTTCTATAAATTGAACACGGAGACGCGGGGGAATGAGGAATTAGGAATGAGGAATTGATACTTCAATTGTTAATTTCTAATTCCTAATTCCTAATTCCTAACTCCTAATTCCTCATTCCTAATTCCTCATTCCCCCGCGTCTCCGTGCCTCTCTGTTCAAAAAAACTTGATTTTTCACCCTCTTTCGCAAAAAATTGTGCAATTGTAAATTGTGCAATCATAAAATTTCGTACCTTTGCAGCCGTTTAGGGATTATCCCCCATGCGCTTGTGGCGAAATTGGTAGACGCGCCAGACTTAGGATCTGGTACTTCACGGTGTGCAGGTTCGAGTCCTGTCAGGCGCACATCGAAAGAACAAAGAGGAGACTTCTGCGGAAGCCTCCTCTTTTTTATGCCCAGACGGGCGGAACAGCAGGACATCAGGAAAAGACCTCGTGGAGCACCTCCACGGAACGCAGTTCGGGGAAGTTGGGCACATGCAGACGGTAGAAGGTGTTGAGCACATCAATGATGCGGCGACGCTGGGCCGCAGAAAACTTAAACAGATGAGCCGTGGAATAGTTCATGCGGAAAAGCAGGGGGATGACTTGCGCTTCCTCATCTTTTATATAATAGGCATGTGCAGGAGGCTGCGTCTGGTAGGTGGCAGAAAGGAGGTCGAAGAAACGGGCTGGATGCTCGATGTTGGGATAGATGCCTACGAAGCGGGAGAGGTGCATCAGAAAGACCAGATGGAAATTGGCAATGGCTGTAGGAAAGCGGGCTACGTCGAACCACCGTAGCGAGTGCTCCAGGTAGCGGTAGAGGGGCACGTACTGCCTCTCCTCACGCAGGGCTGCCGCCAGAAACTCGGCCAAGAAGATTGCGATGGTGGACTTGACGGGCGAAAAAGGCAGGTGGATGTAGGCGTAGTAGAACCGCACGTCGTGGGGACGGGGCAAAGCAACAATGGGGCGCACCTCCGCCTGAAACTCCACCATGGAGAGAGGCTGCCAGAAGGCTGTGGAAATGGTCGAGCGGCGGCTGTGCGAGAGGGTTGTGATGAACGACATGCGACCCCGCCCTTCGGTGAAAAGGTCGAGGATGAGTTTGTTGTCGCCATACCTGACGGTGCGCAGTACTATGCCACGTATTGTTTCCATCTTTTCCGTGTGCAAAGTTACGACTTTTAGAGAAGAACAGCACCACGCTACACCTTGTTTTTGGCTGAAACGACCGCAGAAATGCAGTGAGAAGAGAATATTTTGAAAAAAAACAGAGAAATGTTTTGGTAGATTGCAAAAAGTTCGTACCTTTGCACCGCAATTTTAGGGAACACCCCCTGAATTTGCTTGGCGAAAGCTACAGGCTGGTCCCTTCGTCTATCGGTTAGGACGAGAGATTTTCATTCTCTAAAGAGGAGTTCGACTCTCCTAGGGACTACCAAGGGCAGAACGAAAGTTTCCGCCCTATAATTTTGGAGAAGGGTGCGAGGTTCATAGGCCATACCACATCGAACTCCAGCAAACAACTAACACTAAACAATTAACACTTAAAAGTTAGAAAGAAATGGCAAATCACAAATCATGTCTGAAGCGTATGCGTCAAGCCGAGAAGCGCAGAATCCACAACCGCTACTACGCACGCACCATGCGCCACTACCTGAAGAAGCTCCGCGAAACAAAGTCAAAGGCCGAGGCTGAGACTATGTTCCCCACACTCCAGAAAATGCTTGACAAGCTGGCAAAGAACAACACCATCCACTGGAAGAAGGCTGCAAACCTGAAGTCGGGTGCTGCCAAGCTCATTGCCAAGAAAGCATAAAAACAGCAACAGGAAAGTTTTGTTTTCATTTTCATTATAGTTTTCCCCAAAAGGGTTGCAAGCAGGATTCCGTGAGGTATCCTGCTTGTTCTTTTCCACCAGAGTACCTGCAATTCATGGATAATTCACAGTCAATTGTCAGTTTTTTTCTTATTCTTTTGGATGTTCACACAAAAAATTGTACCTTTGCGTCACATTAACAATGCAATGCACAACCGTTGAAGTCAATGGTTGACCTTAGGGAATACTTGGTTATCCCCCTTTTTCGATGCCTTACCGAGAGTACATAAATATTGTGGACGGGATGAAAAAGAGCGGCTGTTTGTTTGGTCGTTCCAATAATTTTGTTACTCTCTCTTAGGTTCCTACAGCCAATACACATTATTAAATATATGCGGGCACCCGCGCGTTAATTTATGGCTTTTCTTGCATTTACGCAAGGGAAGCCGCTGTGTTTTTTTGCACATTAAGAAAAAGACAAACAAACCTTTTTTCAAAACATAATTCATTAACAAAAAAAACAAAAAACAATGATGAGAACAAGAATTTTATCAATCCTCGCCCTCCTGCTGATGGCAGCGACGGGCGCAAAGGCAGAAACGATTACTATCACATGGGACAGTAGCAAGGATAGTTTCGACAACCGTGTTTCTTATTCCAAGTTAGTATCTTCTGGAGAAGAGTATAAATTGACTTATGGAGGAACATTTACAACGACCCTCGGAAACTTTACTAAAATTCAACTTATCGGGGGATTTTGGCAACGTTGGGGTAAAACAGTCCCCGGTTGGGATAACGATGCCGAAATTTGGACGGGCGAAGCTTCAAGTGTTCTTATGAATATGGAATTGAGTGATGAAAATCACCAAAACCCTTTCCAGGTAATATTTACCATTGAGGCGAAGGTCGACGTCACCAGCATCACCCTCCCGGCCACAGCCTCGATGACCGTGGGAGGCGAGACGCTGACGCTGACCCCGACCGTGCTGCCCGACAACGCTACGGACAAGGGCGTGACATGGACGACGAGCGACGCAAGCGTGGCCACCGTAGATGCTGACGGCGTAGTGACTGCCGTGGCCGTTGGCACCGCCACCATCACCGCCACAGCTAAAGACGGCAGCGGCGTGACGGGCACCTGCACCGTGAACGTCACTCCCCCCCACCTACGATGTAACCCTGGCCGACGGCACCGAGGATGCCGCCAACTGGAAGGCTGAACCGAACCCAGCCGAGGAAGGCCAGACCGTGACCATCACCTACAGCGGCACGAAGCGAATCAAGAGCCTGAAGGCCGTGAAGAAGGTAGCACTCAACCTCACCAACCCCACCACGGGACAAATCATCTGCAGCGACGGCAAGAACTACGACGCTAACGCCATGCTGCCCACGGGCGTGACCAAGGTGGCTATGATAGCCTACGTTGTCGGCAAGAACGGTCTGGCCATCCAGCTCAACAGCACCCCTGTCGAGAAGAACTGGGCAGGAGCCATAGCGTATGCCGAGGGTCTTAATACATCTATCCCGTTTGATGGCGGCACATGGCGTATGCCGAGCAAGGCCAACTGGCAGACCATGATTTATGGATGCTCCAAGAATGGCGACTCAAGTCCCAGCGACAGGATGAATACCATTGTAGGCTTCAAGGAAAAGGTTGCCGCCACAGGCACAACATTGCATTCGAACTTACACTGGACGAGTACTGAAAACAGTAGCGTGTGCTTCGGTCTGAATGACGGTGACTCCTACGCATACTTCTACAATACTGGGCCCGCGTCCTACGAGTATAAAGTTCTTGGATGCCTCGTATTCTAATTCCCCCTCGCGCACGGCATAAAAAGTGTATGGAGCAAGCTCCATTGCTTTCTGCTCCTCGTTCTTTGACATACTGAGATAACCGGACATTTTTTTCTTGAGGGATTCTGCGATAATCTTGCAGAAATTGTGTATCTTTGCGCCGTAAAACGTAAAACGACAGGATTATGAGTTATTCACAAATGGCACAGCTGGAACTGCTGAACGCAGTGAGGCAAATTAACTCCGAGGTGGAACTGAACGAATTCAAGAACCTCCTGGCTCACTATTTTGCGCAAAAGGCACAAAAGGCCATCGACGCGCTCTGGGACAAAGGCGATATTAACGAACAGACCATTGAGCAATGGGGCGCAGAACACATGCGCACACCTTACATCTATGAGACGCATCGTCCTTGACACCAACTGCCTGCTGCAGGCTCTGCCCAGTCTCAGTCCGTATCACAAGATATGGACTGAGGTTCTTGCCGGAAACATCAGCCTGTGCGTAAATACCGACATTCTGAGCGAGTACGAGGAAATCATTGGCCAGAAAACCAATGCCGAAATTGCTCGCAACGTGGTCGAGGCCATCGCCCGGCTTCACACAACGGAGTTTCTGGAAGTCTATTACCACTTCGGGCTGATAGAGGCTGATGTCGATGACAACAAATTTGTTGATTGCGCTGTAGCAGCCGATGCAGAATACATCGTGACTAACGACACCCACTTCAACATTCTCAAGCACATTGACTGGCCGAAGTTGAACGTCATCGCCATCAAGGAGTTTGCAGAACAATTGCAATAGCCATCCACACAACTCAGAAAACATACGCCTGAGATAAACGGACATTTTTCTTGGGGGATTCTGCGATAATCTTGCAGAAATTGTGTATCTTTGCAGCCATAAAACGTAAAATGATAGGATTATGGAAGCAACGACAAGCGCAAGACGACACACGGCTCATCCGATGAGCTACTACCGCGAAATGGTGAAGGACATGGACGACAGCCAGAAACTGGAGTTGGTGTCGATACTCATAGAGAGCGTCAAGCCCATACAGACTAGGACGCTGCCTGACATGCCACTCGATGAGGACTTTTCCGACATGGACAAGGAACTATATACGCCCGAAGAGGCATACGAACTGACGATGAAGGACATCAAGGCCATCTACGACAAGGAATATGCAGTATAAGTATTTCTACACCAAGCATACGGCTGCCAAGATAAGAAGTTTCTATCGGAACGTGGCCAAGAAGTACCAACACACCTACTCCTACGAGGACATGGAGCGCAATGTGCGCGATGCCTTCTTCGCCATCTACACCATAGAGCGTACACTGCCGCGCCGCCGTCCCACCATAAGCCGATGGGTGGGCTTCCACATGGCGAATACCGACAAATGGTACTACGCCTACACCATCGAGGGCGACACTATTACAGTGGTTGACGTTTGCCACGCGCAGAACATGCACGACTGACTCCCCGCCCCCCAGAAAGAAAGAAAGAAACATCCGCCGAGATTCTCAACCGAGAGCCTCGGCGTTTCTATGTCCGTTTTGTCTCACGTATCGCCAAAGGAGAATACATAAGAATAGTAAATAAACAAATAACAACAAAAACAAGCATTATGAAAGCAACAAAAAGATTAGTGTTGACGCTCGCCGCCACGATTGGCATGACGGGCGCATGGGCACAGTCCACTGAAGAAGAGGTGGCTGTGACGGCGGTCTCTGGCCAGACGAACCAGTGGACGCTGAAGATGCCTGCGGGCAATGTGGAACTGCGAACCGAGTATTACCCCGTTGTGACGGTGACGGAAGAGAACAAGCCCACAGCCGCTGCGACCCCCGTCGTTGTGGGCACCGACGCCGCGCTGGTGGTGGTCTCCACGACTGCACCGCAGGATGGCTTCGTGAAGTATCTGGTGACGGAAACCGACGCTGCGCCGACTTCCACCGAGCAGTTTACCACCGCAGTGCCCAAGGCGAGCGACCTGCCCGTGGGCACCGCCTACGTGTGGTACTACTTCGAGGGCTACGACGGCGAGTCGAGCAACACCGAAATCATGGGCCCGCTGACGGTGGATGTGCTTACCGACCGCTACGACGTGGCCTTCAAGACCGAGGGCCGGTTCTCGATTGTGGGCGGCCAGGCCACCGTGTCTGTTGACGGCGCACCCGCCACACTGGACGAGGGCGGCAGGCTCAGCAGCGTGCAGATTGGCCAGAAGGTGAGCGTCACGGCCCAGCCCGGCTACAAGCTGAAGGAAGTGAAGGCCAGAAAAGGCGCAGGACTGGACTACCTGGCTCCTGAATTATTGAATGCTTACATGGCTGACCCAAAGGCCGACGTGAAGTTCTACTATGCTCCAGGCGAGACCTATCGCGAGGCCATTGCCAACCACCCCAAGGAGAATGAGGGATGGTCATTGTATCAGAGTTACTCCATGGTAACCATCCATTATCAATTGGAGAAGGACGGCCTCAGGGCCTATGGTGACCTCTATGTCGGAACGGACTTTGACTGGAAGGAAGGCGCAGGCGATTGCGAGCTGACGGTGGACGACGTGATTGACCCCGACCGCGAGTACAAGCACAATATTACGGAAGGGAGTGCGTATTAATCCTCGCGCACGCACATACGTATATATATAATAGGTATAAACGAAAAAAAAGGACAACAATATGAACAACAAAAATATTTCTGACGCTGCTCGTCGCGCTCTTCACGCTGACGGCGAGCGCATGGGCCGTGGAGAAGAGCGAAACGTTCTCTATCGGCAGTGACCTTGTCTATACAGGCGAAAACATCAAGTTGACGGGAAAGGATGTGCAGAATAACCACATGACGGTGATTACGTTTTCGGAGACCAGTGTTTACGATGCCGTCTTCGAATCGCTCAACGGCGAGACCATCACCAAGGTAGTGCTGGAAAATGTTGTACTTGAGAATGAAGACATCTGGCAAAATGTAAAACTCAGCAGCGGCACCAGAAGCTACGACCCATTGGCAGAGGTGTTCACCGTTGACGACGTGAATGCCACCAAGCTGAAAATCGAACAGGTAAATGATAGAGGTTTCGGCTTCATGAAAGCAACAATCTATTTCGACGATCCCAATGCAGTGGACGTGACAGCCACCGAGACCTCGGCAGAGTTCCTCATGCCGCTGGGCAACGTCAGCTTCAGCTACAGCCTGGTGCGCGACATGAGCCAGGGCATTACGCTTTCGGGCGTGCCCGCCGAGCCTATGATTGTGAAGGTGGACGCTGAAGGCAAGTACCACTTTGCGGAGGGCGACATCAAGCTGAGCGCCTTCGACGAGCTGAACGGCAACGCCGAGCTGCAGTTCTCGCCCGCAGACCTGGCCAACAGCGACATGAACGTGGCCGTGGAGCGCAAGGGCGAAAACGGCCAGTTTGCCGCCTACACCGACTACGAGAACCCGCAGCCGGGCACCTACCGCTTCAAGGTGGACGGCCTGAACAACTACGAGGGCACCCTCTACTCCGACGAGTTCACGTTCATTGAGCGTTACGACCTCAGCTTTGCCGCAGCCGACGAGTATTTTCTGCCTACAAAGCCATGAGCGAAGGCAGTGACCTGGCCCGCAAGTTTGCCGCCGGCGACTGGTTCAAGCTGACCGTGACAGGCATCGACTGCAACGGCCAGGAGACAGGCACCGTGGAATACTACCTGGCCGACTTCCGCGACCCGCAGCAGAGCTACATCATCAGCGACTGGCGCTGGGTTGACCTGAGCACACTGGGCCTCGTAAAGCGTCTGGAGTTCAGCCTGAGCAGCAGCGACAACGGCGCTTGGAGCATGAACACGCCGGCCTACTTCTGCATGGACAACC
>JAFTEV010000023.1 GCA_017453465.1 Bacteroidaceae bacterium
AATAATCAAGTCAAATGAGTGGATAAACGAACTCTTTCGCGAGCCAACGATGCCCTTTGAGGCACTGAAACCAACTGAACTGATTCTGAAGGTACGGCTTCCACTCATAAATGTTAATTTTTAGAACTCACCTAAAATCAATTTCTAAAAGAAAAATGACAAAAACAAACGTGAAGCCTGCCGACGGCAAGCTGGGCATCATGGTCGTAGGACTGGGTGCCGTGACTTCAACATTTATGACAGGTGTGCTCATGGCACGCAAGGGGCTGGCTAAGCCCGTAGGCTCAATGACCCAGTACGACAAAATCCGTGTGGGCAAAGGCGCAGACAAGAAATACCTTCCATACAGCGAAATCGTACCCATGGCCAAGCTCGATGACATCGTCTTCGGAGCCTGGGACGTTTACCCCGCCAACGCATTCCAGAGTGCCATGTATGCACAGGTGCTCAACGAGAAAGACATTCTCCCCGTCAAGGACGAACTTGAAAAGATTGTCCCCTTCAAAGCCGCATTCGACAAGAACTTTGCCAAGCGACTCGATGGCGACAATGTGAAGGAGTGCGCCACTCGCTGGGACATGGTTGAAGCCCTGCGCGAAGACATCCGCAAGTTCAAGGCCGAAAATGGCTGTGCCCGCATCGTTGTAGCCTGGGCCGCCTCTACAGAAATCTACGTAGAGCCTAACATGGAGGTTCACGACACACTGGCACACCTCGAAGCCGCAATGAAGGCCAACGACACCAAGAACATCGCCCCCTCCATGTGCTATGCCTATGCAGCACTGGCCGAAGGCGCACCCTTCATCATGGGCGCACCCAACACTACGGTTGACATCCCCGCCATGTGGGAAATGTCAGAGAAGCTGGGTCTCCCCATCGCTGGCAAAGACTTCAAGACTGGCCAGACACTCGTCAAGTCGGGTTTCGCTCCCATCATCGGCACTCGCTGCCTCGGTCTGAGCGGTTGGTTCTCTACCAACATCCTTGGCAACCGCGACGGTCTTGTACTCGACGAGCCAGCCAACTTCCGTACCAAGGAAGTCAGCAAGCTCTCTACGCTGGAGACCATCCTTAAGCCCGAAGCACAGCCCGACCTCTACGGCCACGGCAACGACGATGACAACCAGTACTACCACAAGGTGCGCATCAACTACTACCCACCGCGCAACGACAACAAGGAAGGCTGGGACAACCTCGACATCTTCGGCTGGATGAACTACCCCATGCAGATCAAGATTAACTTCCTCTGCCGTGACTCCATCCTCGCTGCCCCGCTGCTGCTCGACCTCTGTCTGCTCAGCGACCTTGCAGCCCGCGCCGGCAAGAGCGGCATCCAGCGATTCCTCAGCTTCTTCCTCAAGGCTCCTATGCACGACTACACACAGGGCGAGGAACCCGTCAACCACCTCTTCCAGCAATACACCATGCTCAAGAACGCCATCCGCGAGATGGGTGGCTACGAGGCTGACGAAGAAATAGACTAAATCAGGACAAGACACGGGGCGAAGTTCTTGCTTAGCCGTGTCACACAATGATACTTGAAAAAGAGTACTCAAGTGCTAATAGTGCTTGGGTACTCTTTTTTTGGCATCCCTCTAAACTTCCAGCCACAGACCTTTCCCGCTGCCGCCGCACTGCATTGCCGCTGCAATGGGAGAACTGTGCGGTTACGGTAGGAAGCCTGTGGCACTGCGGCGAGACAACTGTGCCATTTCAACGAAAGAACTATGCCACTGCAACGAGACAACTGTGCAGAATTGACGCGACTGCTTTGTTAATCCTT
This sequence comes from Bacteroidaceae bacterium, assembly GCA_017453465.1. GTDB lineage: Bacteria > Bacteroidota > Bacteroidia > Bacteroidales > Bacteroidaceae > Minthosoma. Next base: position 1,784 of record JAFTEV010000023.1, read on the forward strand.
GCAAAAAGTTTGGTCATTTGCCTAAAAAAGTGTTTCTTTGCGATTGATATTGGTATATAAGCTAACCTTTTTTGTTGAGAACTTACCAAAACACTTTAATTTCTAACCTTTTAAATCCTTATCAATTATGAAGAAAACATTACTGTTTGCGGCCTCGCTGATGGTAAGCGTTTGCTCTTGGGCTGACTGGGTGAAACCCGCTGCACCTGCCTCGGCTGAAATGAAGCCAGGCGAAGAGCTGTACCTTTACAATCAGGGTGCCGACGGCTTCCTCTGTGGAGCTAATGACTATGGTACACGTGCCAGTGTGAGTCCGACACTGGGCCACAAGGTGTACATCGAACAGGGAAAAGCGGACGGTTCCTACTACATTACTAATTATGTGCTCAGCGGCTGGATGGCCAATCAGGTTGGCTATATGTTCATGGACAACCTGGAAGCCATCTATGTGGATAACACCAAGGATGGAAAGACCAACAACCAGTACACACTGGAGCTGCAGGCCGACGGCACTTACAAGATTGGCCTGTCGGAAGCCAATGCCGACCTGAATCCTAAGAACTATCCCGGTGCCTATCTGGGCCTGATTCCCCAGAAGGAGGACACGCGCATTTACGTCTGTGACCCAGAAAATGAACTGGGCTATCAGATGTCGGACTGCCAGCTCACATGGTACTTCGTGGCTCCGTCGGCTTACGAACTCTACGTGGCAGCCATGAAGCAGTATCTGGCAGCCGTCAGTCTGGGCAAGGCCATTGCCGAGGCCGAAGCCTTGGAGGGCGTGGATGCCCAGGCTTTGGCAGAAGCGAAAGCCGTTTACAGCGACACGGAAGCCACTCCCGAAGCCCTGGCTGCACAGCAGACAGCCCTGGAGGAGGCTATGAAGAACGCCAAGTACAATGTGGCATCGGTTGAAAACCCCGTCGAAGTGCTCTCTTTGCTGGGCATTGCCACCGACTTCAACGACGGCGAGTTCACAGGCTGGACCTCTACCACTGGCGCACAGAACAAGCAGGCCAGCAACGGCAACAACGCCAAGGACTTCAGCATCACAGGCAACCACTACGAGAACTGGCACTGGGAGGCCATGTCAACGGGTAAGGTTTCGGCTTCGCTGAACAACCTGCCCAAGGGTGTTTACCACCTGAACGCACTGGCCTACACCACCACCGTGGGCGGCACCTACCTCTTTGCCGGCACATCGCAGAAGAAGGTGACCAGCACACAGATTGACATTGAGCAGCCAATGGACATTTACACCGTAGTGACCACGGGAGAACTGGAGATTGGTCTGGATGTGCAGCAAAAGGGCACCAACTGGATTGGTCTGGACAACGTGCAGCTGTTCTACCTGGGCGATTCCGAGGAAGCACGCAGCTTGCTGATTGAAGAGACACTGGCTGGCGAACCCGACTACGAATCACTCTTTGCTGAGGGCGAAGCTGCCTGCCAGAAGAAAATCTACGATGCCTACCTGAAGGCAAAGGAGGGTCTGGAGGCCACCGACGAGTCGGAGGCCCTGTCGCAAGCCATTACTGCCTTCAACAAAGCTGCCAAGGATTTGGCCGAAAGCGTTGCTGCATACGCAACTTACCAGCAGAAGGTGAACGAAGCCGACAACTTCCTGTCGGGCACAACCAGCGAGAGCGACGAAGTGCTTTTGCTCTCCGACTACGTCTATGAAGACACTGCTGCCGAGGGTCTTTACAATGGCAATGGCGGTGCAGCGTACATTCTGATGGAAGGTCTGCTCGACAACACACAGATTGCTGCCGAAACAGCCTATCTTGACCAGCTGCTGAAGGAAGCCATGGCCAACGCCATGTCGGACGGCGATGACTGCACAGCCCTGCTTGTCAACCCCAACTTTGCCGAGACGGGCGGCTGGACCAGTGCCGTAGGCCCCACATGGCCAGAGGGCAACACGGAGACATTCCCCGTGATGCAGGCTCACAACATGGTTTGCAACGTATATCAGGAACTGAAGGGCTTGCAGAACGGTCTCTATGAGTTCAACCTCCAGGCAGCTTTCCGTCCGGGTGGCGACTATGCAGAGGAGAACGAGGCTGTGGCCCAGGCTTACGCCTACATCAATTCGTTTGAAACCAAGATTCCATCGGGTGCTGCCGACAACCTGAACGAACCAGCCGAGGCTTCTGCTGCCTTTGCAGAAGGCAAATACCCCGTGAAGGTCTATGGCCTGGTAACCGACGGCACCATGAAGCTGGGTGTCACCAACAAGGTGCGCTCCGTGGAGAACTGCCGCCTTTGGGCTGGTGGTGCCACACTGACATTCCGCTCCAAGAACGAAGAAGTTCTGGCACAGGTCATTGCCGAGATTACGCCGAAGGCTCAGGCCCTGCAAAGCAACTATGCCGGTATGCCAGAGCTGGCTGCCCTCTCCGATGCCATTGCCGCTGCCGACGGTGCAGAAGATGGCTATGAAGCACTGATTACCCTGAAGAACGCCATGGAAGCTGTGGAAGCAAGCACTGCCGCTTACACCAACCTGGCTGTTGCACTGAAGTCACTCTCCGATGCCATCGAGACTGCTACATCGGCTCGTCCTGCCACAGTGAAGGCTGCCCAGGATTTGCTCGACGAGGCACAGGCTGCCTACGACACTCAGGCTTACGGCACAGCCGAGGCAGAACAGGCCATCAGCGACCTCAACGCTGCTGTTGTTTCCCTCAAGATGGGTGGCGGCAACGCTTCCGAGGACAATCCTATTGACTACTCCGACATGATTGTCAACAACAAGTTCGACCCCGCACGCGGTGACAAGAACTCTACCTACATCGAAGGCTGGACTACCACAGGCATGAACGGCTACAAGGAATACACCGTCAGCTACAACCGCTCTGGCTTCGAACTGAACCAGAAGCTCTCTGGTCTGCCAAAAGGTAACTACAAGGTGACAGTCCACACTTACTACCGTGCAGGCTACTGGAACGAAGAAGAGCAGTACATGGCTGAAGGCACTGAGACTCACCTCACCACCTTCTATGCAGCTACTGCTGATTCTACTTACGCAAAGCCTTGTCTCAACCTGACAGAAGGCGCAACCGACTACGCACCAGAAGGCATTACCAAGTATTACACTTTGTCAAACGGTCTCTTTGCTCCCGACGGCACATCGCCCACAGCTGCTTGGTTTGCCGCTGGCGAATACCTCAACGAACTGCGCTTCTATGTAGGCGAGGACGGCGAAGTGACCATTGGTCTGAGCAAGAAGGACGTTCTGCCTAACGACTATCAGGTAGTGGGCGAATGGAACCTCTACTACATGGGCGACACAGAAACTGCCGACACGATGGACGTGACCGAACTCATCGTCAACCCGACCTTCGACCCCGCACGTGGCGACAAGAATACAACCTACATCGAAGGCTGGACTACCACAGGCATGAACGGCTACAAGGAATATACCGTCAGCTACAACCGCTCTGGCTTCGAGCTTTACCAAGACCTCTCTGGTCTGCCCGAAGGCAACTACATTGCTACGGTTCACACCTACTACCGCGCAGGCTACTGGAACGAAGAAGAGCAGTACATGGCTGAAGGCACAGAGACGCACCTCACAACGCTCTATGCTGCAACTACTGATTCTACTTTTGCAAAACCCTGCCTCAACCTGACAGAGGGTGCTACGAACTACGCACCAGAAGGCATTACCAAGTATTACACATTGTCTAACGGACTCCTGGCTCCCGACGGCACATCGCCCACAGCAGCTTGGTTTGCCGCAGGTGAATACCTCAACAAGATTGAGTTTGTTGTACCAGCCGACGGCAAGGTTCGCATTGGCCTCTCCAAGAAGGAGACCCTGCCCAACGACTATCAGGTTGTAGGCGCATGGAATCTCTACTACCTTGGCAAGGTGGAGGCACATGTCACTGTTCAGGACATCACCGACCTCATCGACAAGTATCTCGAACAGGGCGAGGGTGGCAACATCAGTGTTCAGGACATTACAGACCTCATCGACAAGTTCTTGGCTCAATAATTGGTGCACAGAGCACACAGAGAAGACAGAGGGCACAGAGATTATTTCTCCGTGCCCTCTGTTCGTTAGTATGCTCTGTGTACTCTGTCTTCTCCGTGCACTCTGTGCTCCCCATTATTGCTGGTAGGCTTCCAGCTGGCTGGGGTCGAGTGCGTGGATGTAGTTGAAGTGCTTGGCCACTTCGCTCTCGGCGTAGTTCATGAAGACGGTGAGCGATTTGCCGAAGAGTTCGGGCGCACGCTGCGTGTCTTGCAGCAGCAGGTGGCACATGATGACGTAGGCTGTCATTTCGTACAGCTTGCGTGCGCAGAGGTCGAGGATGTCTTGGTTCTCGGTCTCCTTGGCCTTGGCTGTGCAGAACTGGAGCTTGTCGGCCATGTCCTTGATGCGCAGAGCCTGGCTTTCGTAGGCGGCTTCAACGGGCTGTGCCTCGAAGTCCTTAATCACGTTGGCATAGAAGCCGCTGGTGATGTAGCGGATGGCTGCCACGGTCTGCAACTGGGTCGTACCCTCGTAGATGGACATGATGCGAGCATCGCGATAGACACGCTGGCACTTGTATTCCAGCATGAAGCCGCTACCACCGTGTACCTGGATGGAGTCGTAGGCCGATTCGTTGGCAAACTCAGAGTTCATGCCCTTGGCCAGCGGGGTGAAGGCATCGGCCAGCTTGGAGTATTTCTTGTATTCGTCGCGCTCTTCGGGGGTGAGCTTGCGTTCCTTGCTGATGTCGTCGAGAGCCTTGTAGATATCTACGTAGCGGGCAGTCATATAGAGCAGACTGCGACCTGCGTCGAGCTTGGCCTTGATGCGGGCAATCATGTCATAGACAGCAGGGAAATTGATGATTTCCTTGCCAAACTGCTTGCGGTCGCGGGCATAGTTCAGAGCCTCTTCGTAGGCAGCCTGTTCTGCACCCACCGACTGGCTGGCAATGCCCAGACGGGCACCGTTCATCAAGCCCATCACGTATTTAATCAGACCCATCCTCTCGCTACCGCAGAGTTCTGCCTTTGCGTTTTTGTAAACGAGTTCGCAGGTGGGGCTGCCGTGAATACCCAGCTTGTTCTCGATGCGACGAACATCCACGCCGCCGTTGCGCTTGTCGTAGATAAACATGGAGAGGCCGCGACCGTCGCGAGTGCCTTCCACAGAGCGAGCCAGCACGAGGTGAATGTCAGAGTCACCGTTGGTGATGAATCGCTTCACGCCGTTCAGTCGCCAGCAGTTTTCCTTCTCGTCGAAGGTAGCCTTGAGCATAACGGACTGCAGGTCAGAACCAGCGTCAGGCTCAGTCAAGTCCATTGACATGGTTTCGCCGGCGCAGACACGCGGGATGTAACGCTTGCGCTGGTCTTCGTCGCCAAACTCATAGAGAGTCTCGATGCAGTCCTGCAGCGACCAGATGTTTTCAAAGCCAGCATCGCCTTCGGCAATGATTTCGTTGGCAGCCGTATAGACCACGTTAGGCAGGTTGAGACCACCGTAGCGGCGTGGCATGGTCATGCCGCAGAGACCCGCCTTGATAGTAGCATCAAGATTCTCGTAAGTCTTCGAGGCATAGCGCACACGCCCATTCTCGCAGTGTGGGCCTTCAGCATCCACGTCCTCAGAGTTCGGTCCGATGATGTTAGCGTTGATGTCGCCCGTGATTTCCAGCAGGCGGTCATAGTTGTCCTGTGCATCCTCGTAGTCCTTGGGTGCATAGTCGTACTGACCGTAGTCAGCGTAGTTGCGTTCCTTGAGTTCTACAATACGCTGCATCAGCGGATGCTGCATGTGAAACTTTATCTCAGGAACATCTGTATAGGAATTTGCCATGGTTTGTTTCTTTTTTTGAGGGAGTTAGAGGGAGTTAGAAGGAGAAATGTCGCTTTCAGCGACGGAGATAGAGGACGATACAGATTAGAGAGATAGCGGACATTAGTCTTCAATACCATTATTATTAACAACGCCCTTGATGTAGGAATTTAGCATATAACTGGTGTCGAGAATAGACTGAACCATTTGCTGATAGATTGCTTCGTCAATATAACCAAGATCTCTTGAAAGGATGCAGTAATATCTGCATTCTTCAAGACTCCCTTGGGAAATGTTGAAAAAACGTAGTTTATCAGCTTTACTCAATTTTTTGTACCCTTCAGCAATGTTGGCTGCAATGGAAACAGCGGCTCGTTGGAATTGAGAACATAGCCCAAACTTTTCAAAGTCGGGGAAAGTCCCTGTTGTGCGATATGTCATCACCACAAACTGATGGGCTTTTTGCCATGCTACTATGTCCTCAAATGTTCGTGTCATAACACTATTGTCTTTTATCTCCCTTTATCTCCTTTTATCTCCTTCTATCTTCTTTGACTTACTATTTACTATTCTTCTTATAATACTTGATGAGTTTGGGGACAACCTCTTCGATGGTGCCGTTGATGATGTAGTCGGCAATCTGGTTGATGGGAGCGTTGGGGTCGGAGTTGATGCTGATGATGATGCCCGACTCCTTCATGCCTGCCACGTGCTGAATGGCACCGGAAATGCCGCACGCGATATAGACTTTGGGACGGACCGTGGTACCCGTCTGACCAATCTGGCGGTCGTGGTCAATCCAGCCAGCATCCACGGCGGCACGGCTGGCACCCACTTCGGCGTGGAGTTCCTTGGCCAGCTCGAAGAGCAGGTTGAAACCTTCTGGACCACCTACACCGTAGCCGCCAGCCACGATGATGGGCGCACCCTTCAGGTTGTGCTTGGCCTTCTCCACATGGCGGTCGAGCACCTTCACCACGTAGTCGGTCAGCGGGATGTACTTGGCCACGTCGTGCTTCACCACTTCGCCCTCGTAGTTCTCGTCGAGGATTTCCTTCTTCATCACGCCGTCGCGCACCGTAGCCATCTGTGGACGGTGTTCGGGGTTGACGATGGTGGCAATGATGGAGCCACCGAAGGCAGGACGAATCTGGTAGAGCTGGTCTTCGTAGTGCTTATCCACGGTGTTGCCTTCAGCATCCTTCACCTTCATGTCGAAAGAGCCGATTTCCAGCTGGGTGCAGTCGGCAGTCAGACCAGAGTGGAGGGCAGAAGAGACACGTGGGCCGAGGTCGCGACCGATGACGGTAGCTCCCAGCAGACAAATCTGTGGCTTCTCCTCCTTGAAGAGGTTCACAACGGCACTGGTGTGTGGCAGTGAGGTGTAGGGGGACAGCTTTTCGTCGTCGAAGACGTGTACCTTATCTACACCATAGGGGATAACCTGTTTCTCAACACCATCGAGACCTGCGCCGATGAGTACGGCTTCCAACTGCACACCAAGTTGGTTAGCAAGTTTGCGCCCCTTGGTGCAAAGTTCCAAACTTACGTCAGCAACCTTGTTGCCTTCCAGTTCACAATATACAAATACGTTGTTCATTATCCGATAGTGTTTGATTCCATAAGTTCTACAATCAGACCTTCGATGTCAGCGTCGCTGGCAGTGAGTGTCTTGTTTTCCTTGGCTTTGAAGACGATGCTCTTCACGGCCTTCACGTTGGTGGGAGAACCAGCCTTGCCAATCTGCATGGGGTCGGCCTCGATGTCGGCAGCACCCCAGGTGGTGAACTCGCGATTCTTGTTGGCCCAGACGCGCTTCACGTTGCGTGTACGACAGGGAGCAGCCGAACCGTTGACGGTGACCACGATGGGCAGCGGACCCTCTACGGTCTCCACACCGCCGTCGATGTGACGGCGGGCAACAATCTTCCCGGCAGCCTTGTCGAGCGAAAGGATTTCCTCGGTGTAGGTAATCTGGGTGAGGCCCAGCTTCTCGGCCACCTGCGGACCCACCTGTGCGGTGTCACCGTCGATGGCCTGACGGCCACAGATGATGATGTCGTAGTCGCCAATCTTCTTGATGGCCTGTGCCAGCGTGTAGCTGGTGGCCAGCGTGTCGGCACCACCCAGTGGGCGGTCGCTGATGAGGATGCCCTCGTCGGCACCACGGTAGATGCCTTCCTTCAGCACCTCGGCAGCCTTGGGCAAGCCCATTGTAAGCATGGTAATGGTTGAACCTGGATTCTGCTCCTTGAGGCGCAGAGCCTGTTCAAGGGCATTCAGGTCTTCGGGGTTGAAAACGGCAGGCAGTGCTGCGCGGTTTACTGTGCCCTCTGGAGTCATCGCATCAGGGCCGACATTGCGTGTGTCGGGCACCTGCTTTGCGAGCACGATAATTTTCAAACTCATGTTTTTGCGTTTTTACGTTATTGCATAAATCGGCGCAAAGGTACTGCAATTTTTCCTTATAACCATAAATTAAACACTTTTTATGCTCAAAAACATGGAATATGTGCGAACATACTACGTTTTTTTTATAAGAGCATGGTCTGGACAGTCGTATTTAATAAAGGTATTGATTCTGCAAATACTGCACCAATATTTTTCTAAATATCTGTGTTAAAATTAAAATCACATAAGTATCTGTTCAAAATTAATTGTACATATAATTTATTTTACCCTTTCATAAAAAATTCATGGTCAATTCATGGTCAATTCATGGAATTTCATGTTAAAAAAGAACCGTTAACGTGTTTTTATTCGACAGGAATTACCATGAATTTTCCATGAACCTTTAGCTCGACGAAGTCAATATCGAACCATCCCGTAGGCTTTCGTGTCATTCGTCACCGCCGAGGTGTTTTGTGTAATTCTAATTTCCGCAACACTATAATTTAATATTTTTTATAAGCACCTGAGCAACAAAAAGTTGCTCAGGATTTTGCCATGTCAGAAATTTCACTTATCTTAGTGTTGCAAATAAAAAACAAATAAAACTCTGAATGAC
>JAFTEV010000024.1 GCA_017453465.1 Bacteroidaceae bacterium
AGACAAGGGCGCAGATGCTTTTCTCGACCTACTCTCCATCGTGGAAACCACAAAGAAGCACAATAACTCTCCGTATGCTGCTATCCGCGCTTTATTCTAAGCACGGACAACGGCAGCATGGCTAATCGCTGAATAGTTACAGTGTGTGGCCTCATCGCAAACAGATTTTAACAGTTGTAAGGATTCGGTGATTTGAAAGTGGGGATGGGCTTTCAATCCTCCGTATTTAGAACGAAATGTTCACACCGCCCATGAAGGTGGCACGCGGCATGGGGTAGCCCTGAATGACTTCGTAGCTCTGAGCCAGAAGGTTTTCGCCACGGGCCCAGAGACGGAGGTTCCGGCAAAGGGCGTAGTTGACGGTGGCATTCAGCAGGTAGGCACATTCCTTCTGCTCGTTCTGGCCAACAGCGGTGTAGAGGCCAGCAAAGCATTGCAGGCCGCAGATGACATTCCACTTGCCGTAGCGAACATTGGCACCCAGGTAGCCCTTGTATTCGGGGGCGGCAATGATGGGGTGCTCCATGTGCAGGTAGCTGTGGTTAGTGGAGAGCGTCCAGTGAGAATTGATGCGGTAGTTGGCTTCCAGTTCGGCACCACAGTTTTCGATGACACCCGTGTTGATGTTCTTGCGGTTCACGTTCTGAATCATGTTGTTACCCTTGATATAGAAGAAGTTCAGACCGTATGTGAAGCGTGTGCCCAGGCGGTGTTTCCAGGCCACTTCGTAGTTCCAGAGGCTTTCGGGGCGGAGTTCCTCGTTGGATGGCGGGTAGAGATATAGTTCGCGCATGGTGGGGTTGCGGTAGCCCTTGGTGGCTGTCATCTTGAACTCGGTGGTCTCCGTCGGGCGTGTGGCAATGCCAAACTGCGGAATCCACGCTGTACCCACGACGCTGTGGTGGTCAACGCGCAGACCTGCATCGAGCGTAACCCATGAGCCGAGGTCTTGGCGGAAATCCACATAGCCAGCCACTTCGTTGCGATGGGATGTGCCGCTCTGCTTGTTGGGGGTGTCCATGGTTTCGCCTGTCTGCTTGGACGTGTAGTAGGCATCGCCGTAGATGTGCTGATAGTCAACGCCCAGGGTGACGCGGTTGCCCGCAAAGAACTGTGCGCTCTGATACCATGAAACGCCAGCCAAGACATCCTTGGAGCGGAAATAGCGGTTGGTGGGTTGGGCTGGATTGCTGGTGCCGTCGTCAATCTTGTGCCGCCCAAAGCTGGAATAGGCAGTCAGCGCACCGCTGGTGCGGTCATAATGGTTGGCCACGGAGAGCGAGGCCACACCGCGTGTAATCCACTGGTCTGCATCGTAGAGCGGGCTGCTCTCCATGCCGGGAGTGGAGGCCTTGAAGTGGGTGACGTTGCCCGTGATGTTGGCATTCCAGTGGGGTGTGAAGTCGTAGCCCAGCTTCAGGTAACCGCCGCACTGCTGGAAACCCATGCGCGGACGGTGGTTGTCGGTGCGGTTGTACTGTACGGCCACGGTGGAGGAGAACTTGCCTGCCCTCACCTGGTTGCTGGCCTCGGTCTGGAGTGTGCCCCAGCTACCTGCACCCAGGTTGATATGGGTGCGCACGCCATTGGTGTGCATTCCGCGTGTGACGATGTTGAGCACGCCGCCCATGGCATTGCTGCCGTAGAGCACGGAGGCGGGCCCACGGAGCACCTCTACCCGCTCGGCCATCAGCGTCTGGTAGCTGTCGGCTATGGGGTGGCCGTAGATGCCCTGATACTGCGGCTGGCCGTCGATGAGCACGAGCAACTGCCCTGCCCCGCCGCTGATGCCACGCAGATTGAGTCCGCCGGCTGCGCCGTCGCTGACACCGTAGCCCATCATGGCCCGGCTGGTGACGAAGAGACCCGGCACTTCCTGCATGACGGTGGGCAGAATGGATGGCTGTTGCTGCTCGGTGAGCTTTTCGCGGTCAATGACTGTGACAGTGGTTGGAAGATGGCGCACATCGACTGCGTTGCGGGTGCCTGTGACCACTACTTCTTTCAGTTTCAAGGTGTCGGTCTGCGCAAAGGTGAACATGGGGGCTGACAAGAAAATCAGCATGAAGGCTTTTGTTCTCATCTTTTTAAGTCGTGTTTGTTGTTTTGCGTTTTTACTTTATTTTTGTGCAAAGGTAGTGTTTTCCAATAAAAAGTACTATCTTTGCAGCACTTTTTTTAAAAAAAACTTTAATTTATAAAGCCTACGTCATGCGCCGCCTTTTCTATACGCTGTTTCTCTCCGTAGCTTTTACAGTGGCCACTCCCGCACAAGATGTTGATTCTCTGCAAGCTGCCAATGACTCCTTGATACTTTTGCTGCAAAACAAGCTACAGGAGGAGCAGATGCAAAACATCATCTTACGCGAACAACTGGAACGAGTGGGGCTGGCTGGCCGTGAAGATTCGCTGCGCGTGGTTGAGCGTAAGGCACGCATTGACTCGCTGCGCAAGATTACGCCGGGGGTTCCGCTCGTCATTGATGGGGACACACTGTTTACACTCTATGCCCGCAAGGGAGGCATGATGCCCGAAGCCCGCATCGAGATGGCTCGCGAAAAAATTGTGGAGCTGGGGAAGAAGCTGACGTTCTTCACCGACTCCATCTATGTGTTTGAGAGTGAATACACCACCGACATCATGGCGGGCGAGGATGTGCTGCTGGGCCTGACGGACCTGGACGGTATGTGGCAGAACAGCACACGAGAACAGCTGGCGGAGGAGTATCGCGCCGCCATTCAGCAGAAGGTGATGGAAATCCATGAAGACTATGGTTTGCAACAAAAGCTGCTGGGGTTCCTGCTGGTCATCATCGTGCTGGTGGCTCAAGTTCTTCTGATTAAACTGACGAACTGGGTGTACAATAAATGGCGACTGCGCTGGACACGCAAGCTGATGCGACTGATAAAACCTACCAACATCAAGGATAACGACCTGTTCAACACGCACCGCATGGGGCTTGTTCTCTTGGCCATATTTCGCCTTCTGCGCATGACACTCATCGTCATGCAGCTCGTCGTCAGCATTCCGCTGATGTTTTCGGCCTTCCCTGAGACCAAGACGTTTGCCTACAAGCTGCTCGGTTATGTGTGGGAACCCGTGACAGACATCTTCAGGGCCGTGGTCGATTTCCTGCCCAATTTCTTTAAGATAATTGTCATCATCCTGTGTTTCCGCTATCTGGTGAAGGGCATTCGCTACCTGGCCAACGAGATTTCGAGCGGTAGCCTGAAGATAAACGGCTTCTACTCCGACTGGGCAGAGCCTACGTTCTACATCTTGCGTTTCCTCTGCTATTCGTTCATGCTGGTGATGATATGGCCGTTGCTGCCCAGCAGCAACTCCGAGATATTCCAGGGCGTGTCGGTCTTCATCGGTATCATCGTCTCGCTGGGGTCCACCTCGATTGTGGGCAATGTCATGGCGGGACTTGTGATGACCTATATGCGACCGTTCCACATTGGCGACATCATCCGTTATGGTGAAATAGAGGGCTACGTCTTAGAGAAAAGCTTGCTGGTCACTCGCATCCGCACCCGCAAGAATGACATTATCACCATTCCGAACTCGAACCTGATGGGGTCGCAGACGAGCAACTACACACGCGCCTCGCAGTCGCACGGCGGCATCATCGTCCACACCAAGGTGACGATTGGCTACGACATGAAGTGGCAAACCATTCGCGACCTCCTTTTGGCTGCAGCCGATGCAACGCCGGGCCTCAAGAAGACACCGAAGCCATACGTCAATGTCACTGCGCTGGATGACTTCTATGTGGAATATGAAATCAATGGCTACACGCACAGCTACGAGACACTGCCCACGGTGTACTCTACGCTGCACCAGAACATTCTCGACAAGTTCCACACGGCGGGCGTGGAAATCATGTCGCCGCACATCTTTGCACACCGCGACGATTTGCCCCTCCAGATACCAGAAGGGCAAAGTCCGCAACAATCGTAAGTTTTGAGAATGAGAAAGGAATGGGAGGCTTTTTATTCTCCCAAGGTAAGGTAATAATCTATCAGGGCTGTGATGTCTTCGACAGTCAGTTTGCCATCGCCTGTAATGTCGTAGGGACTTGGCTCATGGTAGCCGCCATTGATGTCCACGGTGATGATGCCTTCGGCTGATTCGCGTATGTTGTCGATGGTCTGCCCCAGCGAGTCGCCATTGAAGACGGCGTAGGAAGTCATTTCGGTGACGTTGTTGTCACCAGGATAGAGGTCGCCGTGGAGGGATTTTCCCCATGCGTCATTATAGCCATAGATAGAGCTGACAAGTGTGCCATCAGCGGGCACAAGGGTGATGCGCTGATGCGTGGTATTGGTGTTGACCGCGTTGGATGACCAAGCAGAGTAGCTGTAATCCACATGGGTAATCATCAGGCCGTGGTTGACTCCGTATTTCTTTTGCATTTGGGCTTCTACCCACCCCAGATAAGTGTCGTAGCCGATGCTCTGACGATTCTCTAAGATAAAGTATTCGTTGGGATTGACCTTGTTGACCACCTTGTAGCCTACGCCGCCCGTCTCCAGCGGGTCGATGGTGAGGGTGTAAGCAGAGTCGGGGTCGAGCGTAACCAAAGAACGCCAGTCCATGAAGTCGAGTTCATAGGCTGACAAGCAGCATGGATAGTGGCCATCTATCTGATAGCAGCCAGAATCCATGATGTCCCAATAATCGAGACCAAAGGCCAAGTAGTTGGTGTCGTAAAAGTCGGGAAGTCCGAGGCCATGCCCCAGTTCGTGGATGACAGTGCCGATGCCGTCTTGTCGGCCACCAAACAGCTCGTTGGTGCAGCCGTATGCGCCAAAGATTACGGTGGTGGGTGTTCCCTCGGAGGTGGTGTAGGTGACAGAAAGCGAAGAGGTGCTCTCTTTGGGCCAAATGGTATAGTCATCGTCACAGCCATTCTGCCCTTCACCAGCATAGATGAAGAAGACGAGGTCGGTCACCCGATTGTTGTTGTTGTCGAAATCGCTCCAAGCAACGTTGTTTTCTTGCACCGCCCGCTTGCAAGCCTCGGAGTAGAACGTGCTAATCCGCATATCGTGGGCAGAGCCTTGGTCCTCGCCATAGAACTTGTAACTTTCGGGCAATGTGACGGGGCCAATGATGGTAAATTCGGGTGTGAAGACTCCGCCAGACTGTTGGCGAAAGTATTCTTTCACCGAACTGTAGGAGGGGGAGTTGGCTGCTCCTGGATGTACGCCCTCTCCAGCATTGAAAAAGTCTTCGTAGTTTGCCTTGACCAAGGAGTCTGTCTTAGCCACGGTGAACTTGAGGTCACTGAACTGCACCAGAATGACTGGAATCTTGGGCGATCCAACACTGCTGAGGGGTGCTGTCTGCCGCGAGCCAATCTTGCGTCTGCCAGAAGCGGATGGCTGTTGGCTGTAGTCTGTCACATTTTCTATATGCCTACGTCGCTGAGCAAAAGTGTCAGGAACAAGGAGGAGAGCAAGGAGGAGTGCAGCAATATACTTCATGCGGGGTGATTAGTGTCTTTGACGGCGCACGCTGACACGAGGTGCTGCGCTACTGCTTTTGGCTTTCTTTTCAGTTGTCTTTTTGCTTGCTGTGCTGTCCGACTTCTTGGAAGAACGGCGACCAAAGAGTCCTTTCTTGGGCTTGGAGGCTTCGGCCTGTGCAATGGAGTCTTGTCTGGCCAGCTCTACAGAGTCAACGGGTTCTGCCCAGATGTGTGCCTCGAAGTCTTTCATTTCCTTTTCGATGCGAGCTTGTTCCTGATTGAGCAGACTGTCGGTTGGACAGTATTCCTGCAGTGTCTTGCCCTGCATGTTGGTGGTCATGTAAATCTTGCCTTTGTACTTGTTGGTGGCAAAGAAGTCGGCCATTGACATTTCGGCAGCGTTGTTGAGGTCGCTGACCATGAGTGTATGACCAGAGAGGTAAGTGGAAATGTCATCGTACTTTACCCAGAAGAGTGGGTACTTAGAAGGGTCTATGCTAAATTCGTCGGCACGATGGAGCACGGGACAGAGTGCAGTGACACGACTGTGGTAGGTCGCTGTGTTCTGGTCGTAGTAGCTCGACTCCTTCACGTAGTAGCTGAGCACTTCGTTGGAGGGAATATCTACAGCATCGACCTTGATGGTGTTGCCCGATGCCTCGTATGGAATGGTATAGCGGTCGAGCATTTCCTTGAAGTGCATACGGTTTTCTGGCGTAAATTTTTCCAGTCCGTCGGTGTTATAGCGATAGACGGCAATCTTGCCCTGATTGATAAGCTGGAAGAGCAATGTGAAAAGGTTTACCTGCTTGCCAATGGGGGTGGTGGGGTAATAGAGCGCGGCATTGCCTGCTTCGGTCAGGTCGATGGTGCGGTAGATGTCGCGACGCCACACTACTTCTTCTGGGACATCGACTGCCGTCGGGAACATCAGTTCGGCACGGTTGCCGCCAACTTGCGCTGCGCCGCCCGACTTCTTGGTGGTTGCCGTTCTGCTGTTTCCCTGCAAGCGACTCTTCTGTGGCTGAGCACTGGCGGCCAAAAAGGAGATGTTCAGAAGAACAAATGCAAATATGTACTGGAGCTTTTTCATGTCTGTATAGTTCGATTTATGCATTTTTTTAGTTTACTGTTACTTCAAGTGCGTAAGGCAGTGTACGCTCAATGCCGTCGGGACCCACAACGCGAACACGTGTGATGTTGAAGAACTTTCCTCGGTTGAGGGTGCGGATAACGTCTTTCTGACGCTGTGTGAAATCGGGGGAACTGCTGACTTCGGGAATGACGTTGCCCATGTTGTCAACAAAGCGGGTTTCAAAGCCGAGCACCTTGAAAGGGATGTCGAGCAGACCATCATCGATGGCAGCCCCGATGCCCTTGGCCGAAAGGATGGTCTGCTTGGCCAGACGACCGCCCTTGAAGCGTGTGGCATTGCCGTTGGCATCTGCATATTGAATGTAGGCCGTCGGGTCGGGCAGTTTGCGTACATGGAATGTGAACTTGCCCATTTCTTGCTGACGACCTTCGTTTTCTGCCGTCACGGTGAAAGTCACGTCTTCGCCCACCTTGGAGGGAACAGCAATGTAGTTGCCGCCGTCTTTCTTGGTCAGCGAGCCATTGGTCATACTGAGGTTTATCTTGTTGACAGCCACTCCTGGCACACTGACGCTGATGGGGTTTTGATAACCTGCATAAAGCATGTTCATCAGTGTGGCACTCACGGTGGCTGAAGGTTCTACAACGGTGTAAGGCTGAACAAACTCGCGACGAATAATCTCACCATTGCCGTTTTTCATCATAATATAACCTTTCAGCGTGAAGTCACCCGTAGAGCCACACACGGTTTCGTAGTGCCCACCAGGGCTTTTCAGCAAGGTGTTGCCTACATAGATTTCTGGACGGGCCGTGGTGTCGATAGCTGCCATAACAATGTCAGCCGAAAACTTGCCACCACGAACTACGGTTTTGGAATTAGGAATAACGAAGGCGTTGATTTGGTTCACACGCACATCCTTCACGTCAATGTTGGAAATAAGCTGGTGAAGGATTTCGCCTTCTGCGTGTTTCACGTCGGTCTGCAATTTGGTCAGCAACGTAACTGCTGCAATAACAGGCGTGTTCTCAAACATATACTCCTGCCAATTCTTACCAAGATTAGCTGCTTTGGAGGGCACATTTGTCGAAAGGTTGTCACGAATAATTTCACGCTGGGCACTGTCGTTGACCATCTTGATGATACCCTCACGGAAGGTGTCGATGGACTTCTTGAGTTTGTCGCCCTGACCTACACCTGGTGCCAGCATCACATGGGTTGCCGCTTCCAGATTGTCGCGCTTCTTGATGTCGTTGATGTCGGCATCTTCTCCATCAGCCTCGCGCACAATCTTCCACTTCAAGTCCTCTGCCAAATTGTAGAGAGAGTCGCACATGGAACGCACCTGCTGCCCCTTCTGATACCATTGGCGCACCTTCTCCGGATTCTGCTTCATGGCAGCCTCCAGTTCGGTGTAGATGGCAGAGTTGGTGATGGCAGAGTTGTCCTTCGACCGATTGAGCCCTTCATCCACGAGCGCGAAGCCTTTGAGCACATCTGATGATACGTTCATGGCAAGCATAGCCATGAGTACAACGTACATCAGATTGATCATCTTCTGACGCGGTGTTATTTTTTTACCACTTTTAGCCATTATGCAATCTTCAATTTGAGTGCTTCAACCATCTTAGCATAAACCTCGTTGAGTTCCTGAAGCTGCTTAGCCAGCTGCTTGGTCTGTTCGTTCACTTCGTCGATAGTGGCAGACTGAGTGCCTACGCTGCGAAGCTGCATTTCGTAGAAACGGTTGATGCCCGTGAGTGTGCGATTCATGGTTTCCATTTCTTCTGAATCGCGTGTGAGTCGCTTCGACTGCTCGGCCACCTGCTTGAGGGTTTCGGTCAGTTCGTTGAGTTCCTCCACATAGTGTCTGGTTGCTTCTTGCATTTCTGGAGTCATACCGTAGTATTGTGCTGAGTTGAAAACAGGAGCCGCAGAGATATTTTCTGCCAACTCTGCTGCATTGACAATAGTGACAGGAGTTGGTTCTGTTGAGCCTGCAATGGTGACAGGAGTTGGTTCCGCTGGTGTACCACTACCAGCTGCTGCACCCAGGTTGGCAGCAGCATTAGCCAGAGCTGCTGCTGTCTGCTCAGATATGCCGGCTCCGCCGCCACCACCACCAATCACAACGGTACCACCACCTTCAACAGGTGTGCCACCACCTACATAGCCTGAGCCACCAACAGCACCACCGCCTACGTAAACAGGGCCATTGCCTGCATTGGCTGCAGCACGTGCCAGGGCTTCTGCCGTTTCGTCTGTGAAAATAGCATTGCGTGCATCTTCTGCTGCATTATCTACATCCTCGCCAATGGCCGACTGATGTTCAAAACCTGCAAGGAAGAACACAACGACCTCTGTGCCCATACCAATGAAAAGCATGAGGTCTGCACCCGTGATGTGAGTCAATTTGAAGAGTGCACCAAGAATCACGATAGATGCACCCCAAGAGTATGCGAAGTTCAGGAATGTCTGTCCCTTTTGGCTATCCATCCATTTTTGGATGCCGGTAAGTTTATATTTCTTTGCCATTTTACGATGATTGCGTTTTATGGTTTTACGACTTATTTACGTTTTTGTTTTTTTGCTGAAACTTTTGTTCCTTTTCCACCTTTTGACACCCTTCGACTGGGGTCGCCAATCTGTGAACGGACGCAACGGAATCCAATGAACGAGCGTCCCACATTCTGATATTCGCTGGTGCGCCAAGCCGACTTGATAAAGCTTTCGGGGTCCTTCCACGAACCGCCACGCACACTCTTCTTGGCCAAGGCATAAGGATCCTTCACGTCCTTGCCTTCGTTGTCCTTATATCTTGCAACGTTGTATGTGAGCGAAGGGTTCATATCACTCATCGACAGGATGCCAGCTTCTGTATAGACGGTAGAAGTCCATTCTGCCACATTACCTGCCATATCATAAAGTCCATTAGAGTTCGCGCTATAGATACCAGTACGCGAAGTAATCAGGTTGCCATCCTTAGTGTAGTTACCACGGTCTGGCTTGAAGTTGGCAAAATAGCAACCTTGGTCACTGGCCACGCCTTCTTGTTCCCAAGGCAGTTCGTTGCCATCCTTGCCACGTGCAGCAAACTCCCACTCGGCTTCAGTCGGCAGACGGTAACGCTGAATAAACTTGGCATCAGCACCTAAACCACGCATCAAAAAATCCGTGCGCCAATTGCAGAATGCGTTGGCTTGGTCCCAGTTGACACCCACTACAGGATATTCATTGAAATTAGGATGCGTGAAATAAAGTCGCATGTACGATTCATTCTCTGCGTTCTGGAAGTCATTAATCCAGCAGGTTGTGTCTGGATATATATTAATAATGTATGTATTGACAAAGTCCCACATAGATGACAGAGGACGGGTAATCGTTTCACGGTGAATAATGCCATCGTCATCTATATAGGCTGTATCTTTAGAAATCATAACTTCCTCGTTGGGATTCGTCTCAGTGTCCCAGTTCAAGGAACGTTCTTCCGGATTCAAACGATATTTGCGCTTGGCAGCCATGGCATAGTCAAACACCTCATAACGGTAGTTCATTTGGCTGGCATCCAGCATACGCTCGCCTGTGAAGGGATGTGTAGTGAACACACTCTCCAAAGCACGTTCCTGATCTTCGTCTGGATTCCTCCAAGGAATGCTTTTGTTCCAGTTCAGGTGTGGAGTCACGGGGTCGCCATTCTTGTCTTCCTCTATCTTGTACGACTCATCGCCACCGTATGCAGGGTCTGCCAGACGTTCACGAATGATGGAATCGCGTACCCAGTAAACAAATTGGCGATACATGGCATTCGTAACCTCCTTTTCATCCATCCAGAAAGCATCGACAGAAATTTCACGTGTAGGCATCTGCTTGCCCCATAAACTATCGGTCTTGTCCGTACCCATCTTCAGCGAACCACGCTTAATGAGCACCATGCCATAGGGAGCTGGCTCCGAGATTGCCGAAGCACTCACGCCTGTCACCTCTCCACCAGTTGCCTGACTGCCTTTCTTAAAAGAAAAACAGGAAGCAAGACAGAGCGTGATGCTAACCGAAAGTGTCAAAAACAATAATTTCTTCATATATTTGCGTTTTTGCGTTATTACATTTATGAGTTTTGCACGTTTTGTATTCTTTTAATTTACAAGAAGGAGCCTCTCTAAACAACACTCCTACAACCAACGCACACTCTTATGTTTGTTGCGTCCTTTCCTAAACAGGTCAAGGTCGGTCTGATAACCTACCACTATTTCATGCGAACCATTCAGCGAACCTATGCCCGATGTGTACAGCTGGTATGAATACCCTGCAGATATGCCATGGAATACCCCCCCCACCATGAATGTCGTCGAAATGGTGGGGCTGTAGCCTACACCTGCATAGAGCTTCTTACCATCATATTCTATATAGACTTTACACTGCACATCCTCGCGCCACGACTGTATGTCAGTCTGCACGAGGAAAGAAGGTGCTAAAGAAAATAACGTATTTTTTATTTTTATATTGCACCCGCCCATCAAATAATACACTCTGGCGATGGAAACCTCGTTTCTTTCGCCCAACATAATCGTGGGTGCCAGCAAGTGCTGCCCCGACAACCCCAGAAAGTATTTAGGATGGTAGAAGTACACTCCTGCACCCATGTCAAAACGGCTACCTGTCATTTTTGAAGAAGGGAAAGCAGGGTCATTGTCATCCAACAAATCCACATTCGAAGCATCGGCAATCTCACTCAACAAAGAACCCTGCAAACCAATGGCAAGGCGTGTCTTTTTTCCCAACTTAAGGTTATAGGCATACTGCACACCAATTTTCGTGGTTGAAAACATTCCAATTTTGTCGTTCATAAAGGAAACACCTGCACCATGCCGAGGATTCAAGAAGTACACAGGGCAGTCTGCCGCAAAAAACATCGTGGCCGGAGCACCACTATAGCCAAGCATCTGCAAAGAATATGTGCCCACCACATTGAGTAGGCCGTCCGTGCCCGAAACAGCAGGATTATAAAAAGACTTGAGGGCTGTGTAGTCCGAAAACTGCACATCCCACTGTGCCTTTGCTGTGTTGAAATTAAACGCAAGGCACAGAAGCACGGTCCATAATTTGCGACTCATTACAATCTTTTAAACTGCAAAATTAGCAAATTATTGTGTAATAAGCAAAAAAACAGGCATTCGAAATGCTCGAATGCCTGTCCCGTAATGATTTTTTCAACTCACATATATATTAAAGTGCCTGTGTTCACTCAAAAATTGTTGTCACCATTGCCACCACGGTTACCGCCAAAGCCACCTTGTCTTCCTCCGCCGAAGCCACCACGGTTGCCGCCTTGCATCCCTTCGCCGCGATTGCCGCCACGCTGAATGTAAATCTGAACAGCCTGTACAGGGGTCAGAATCTCCAAGAACTTAGGATAATACTCCTTGTCAACGGCGAGTTGTGCTTCTTGTGTCTGGAAACGCTTCTGCACCAGTTCCGTTGCCTGTGCATCGGTCAGCTTGCTCATGTCAATGCGCTCGTTCTCGGCATTCTCACCTTTAGGGTTGGCTGCATTCTGGCGGGCTGTCTGATAGTCCAGATAAAGCACCTTGAAAGAGTTAGCTTTGTCATCATCAAGCTTCATTTGTTTTGCCAAGCGGTCAGCCATGCGTGTGTACATTTCGGTTGGATTCATGCGCTGACGCTGACGGCCACCAGCATTGTCCTGCGCGTTCATTACTGAAGTTGTTGCAAACAGCAGCACCATTGCTGCAATCATCATTTTAGTTTTCATACGAAAATTAATTATGCTGTCTACTGCGTAGAACAGCGGGTTTTACTTATTTTTATGTTTCTTTTGAGCCGTGAGACAAGAGAAGAGAGAGCACTCACTGGTGGGCAAGTGCAGACTGACCTGTTGGGCAATTG